>JAFABT010000018.1 GCA_023425905.1 Actinomycetes bacterium
CCCCGAGACCGAGCCACAGTTCAGGCATGCGCGATCAGACCTGGCCCGCGGTGCCAAAGTCGACGCGGGGCGCGACGCGCTGCGCCGGGTCGTCCGTCTCGAAGTACTCGGCGCGGGAGAAGGAGAACATGTTCGCGATGACGTTCGCGGGGAAGGTCTCGACCTTCGTGTTGAGCTCGCGGACGTTCGCGTTGTAGAAGCGCCGGCCAGCCGCGATGCGGTCCTCGGTGTTCGTCAGCTCCGCCTGGAGCTGCTGGAAGTTCTCGCTCGCGCGCAGCTGCGGGTACGCCTCCGCCACCGCGAAGAGCCGCCCCATCGCCTGCGTGAGCTGGTTCTCGTGCGCGGCCTGCTCGGCCGGGCCCGACGCGGGCGTCGACGCGAGGGTGCGCGCCTTGACGACGTCCTCGAACACCTGCCGCTCGTGCGCCGCGTACCCCTTGACGGACTCGACGAGGTTGGGGATGAGGTCGTGACGCCGCACGAGCTCGACGTCGATCTGCCGCCACGCCTCCTGCACGAGGTTGCGCAGCCGGATGAACCGGTTGTACGTCGACACGCCCCAGATCAGGGGCAGGAGGACGATCGCCAGCAGGCCGATCACGATGAGCTCGAGCATGGGTTGGTCCTCGATCGTCGGGAAGCAGGGTGCGTCCCCGGATCGTAGCGGGTGGGCCTGCGGCGTCAGCGCCCCTTCGGGCGGCTGCTAGACGACCGTCGCCGCCGGGTCGTGGCCGTGGTCCTGCCAGACGAACCGGGGGATCCGGTCGACGACGTCGCTGAGAACGGTGAGGCGGCCTTCGATCGCCCCGAGGTCGTGCTTGCCCGGCGACCAGGTGAACAGCTGGTTCCCGTCGACGTGCAGCGGGCGACCGCGCACGGCGGGCCGCATGAGCAGGTCGATCATCTGCGGGTGGATGACGCCGTGGGCGAAGCGCTTGTCGGCGCCCAGGACACGCCACGCCTTGTTGAACTCCTCGGACTCGAACTGGATGTCGTCGCGGCCGAACTTCTTCGCGAGGCGCGACCCGACGCCCTCGCGGGTGAGGGACAGCGCAGGCAGCGCGACGGGCAGGGTGAGGGAGACGACGTGGAACACGTGCGTCGTCGTCGACGTCGACGTGCTGCCGTCGGCGTTCGTCGTCGACGACGTCGTCGTGTACTGGTAGAGGAAGGACCGCGCGGGCCTGCCGCGGAAGGTGCCGTAGAGGATCTCCTTCGCGACCGGGTTGTCACCGCGGGCGTTGAACGGCTGCGCGCGGTACGTCTTCGGCAGCGCCTTGTCGGCCTCGATGATCTGCCAGCCGCGCTCCGAGGCGAACGCGACGAGGGCGATGCGATGCTGCTTGGCCCGCTTGTGGGCCGCGAGAGCGAGCACGACCATGAGGGCGATCATGCCGACCATGACGAGGACGACGATCACGGCGATGCCGTCGACCCCAGAGCCCGCACCGTTCATCTCCACGTCCATCAGTCCTCACTCCTTGTCGGGTCGAAACCGCGCTCGAGCCAGACGAACCTCGGGATGGCCTGGGCCACGGACACGAGGTGCCGGGCCTTGGGCAGCACCTCGTCGACGTCGGTGCTGCCGGGCGACCACGTGAGCAGGCTCGACCCCTCGATGCGCCACATCACCTCGGGTGCCCCGAGCATCCACTCCATGAGGCCCGGGTGGATGATGCTGTGCGCGAGGCGCGGGTCCGGGGACATGACGAACCAGCGCTGGTTGAAGTCCTCCGACTCGAACTGCAGGTCCCTGCGCGCTGCCCCGATCGCCTTGCCCACCCGCATGGCCGCGACCTCGGGGAGGACCTCGACCGTCGGCAGCGAGGCCGGCAGCTCGATCGCCACGACGTGGAACCGCACGCGCTTCTGCGCCTTGCCCACGACGAGCGTGTACCCGAAGCGAAGACTCGTCGCGGGGAACCCGTCGACGTGGCCCGTGAGCACGTCGTCGATCCCAGGGTCGACCCCGACGTGGACGAATGGCGCGCCCTTCCAGCGGGTGAGCAGGCCAGGGCTGCCGGTGGCTGAGTAGGTCCAGCCCGCCTCCGCCGCCCAGCCGGTGAGCCGGGCGATGCGGCGCTGCGCGGCACGCTCACGGAGCAGGAGGACGCCGATGACGAGCCCCACGGCGCCGACCATCACGACGAGGACGACGACGAGCGCAGAGCCTTCTGCGGTCACGGCGTCCTCACCCGGGTCACCTGGCGTCGGGGGCGGCCGCTGGGTCGAAGCCGTGCTCGCGCCACACGTGCGTCGGCACGGCCGCCGCGATGATCGCGAGCCGGTCGGCGTCGTGGAGGATCGTGTCGAGGCGCTGCGTCCCTGACCGCCACGTGAGGACGTCGGCGCCCTCGATGCGGAAACGCTCGCCCTGCGCCGTCATGAGCCACTCCATGAGGCGGGGCGTGAGGATGGCGTGCGCGAAGCGCGGGTCCGGGGACGTGACCTTCCACGCCTTGTTGAACGCCTCCGACTCGAGCTGGTGGTCCTTGTCCGTGAACCCCGGAACAGGCACGCCGAGGATCCCCTCGGGGCCGAGCTCGAGCAGAGGCAGCGGCACGGGCAGCCGCAGCGCGACGACGTGGAAGTGCATGCGGTGCTTGTTCGTCTTGTAGCTGTAGTCGAAGGACACGACGTCGAAGCCGCGCACGCGCCCCGTGAGGACCTCGTTCGCCTGCGGGTCGAGCAGACCCCAGTCGAAGGGCGACCCCCGCCACTGCCGGGCGAGGTGCGCGGCTCCCTCGAGCCGGCTCCACCCCGAGGCCGCGAGGAACGCGTCGATCGCGGCCCGGCGTCGGTCCGCGGTCCGCTGGCGGTGCACGACGAGCGCGACCGTGACGACCGCCATGAGGCCGAACCACAGCGGGACGATGAACGGCGGCGTGCTCTGCGCCTGCTCCACGGGGCTCAGGCCAGGCCGAGGTCAGCCAGGCCGAAGAGGTGCAGGTACGGCAGGCCCTCGGCCTCGACCCGCTCGCGCGCGCCGGTGTCCCGGTCGACGATGACGGCGACGCCGACGACCTCGGCACCTGCCTCACGCAGCGCCTCGACGGCCGTGAGCACGGAGCCGCCCGTCGTCGAGGTGTCCTCGACCGCCACGACCCGACGGCCCGCGACGTCGGGGCCCTCGATGCGACGCTGCAGCCCGTGCGCCTTGCCCTCCTTGCGGACGACGAAGGAGTCGAGCGCGAGCCCACGCGACGCGGCCGCGTGCAGCAGCGACGCCGCGACCGGGTCCGCGCCGAGCGTGAGCCCGCCGACGGCGTCGACGTCCTCGGTGCCGAGGCCGTTCTCCTCGAGCAGGTCGAGCAGCAGGTGCCCGACGAGCGGGGCGGCCTCGTGGTGCAGCGTGATGCGGCGCAGGTCGACGTAGTAGTCGGCCTCCTTGCCGGACGACAGCGTCACCTTCCCGCGGACGACCGCGAGCTCGGTGATGAGCGCACGCAGCCGCTCACGGGGGGTGGCGAGGGTCGAGACGAGGTCAGTCACGCGGACAGGCTAGCGGGGCGCGGGCGCCTCGGGCTCTGCTGTCCCGTCCGACCCGACCGCGTCCTCGTCCGACGCGAGACGCGCCCGGTAGCTGCCGAGCGCGCGGACCGCGGCACGGGGCAACGTCCGCGCGACCGAGGCCGCGAGCTGGTAGCGCAGCGACGGCGTCGAGATGACGACGCCTCGGCGGATGTCCGCGAGCGCCGCGGCGACCACGGCGTCGGCGTTGAGCCATGCGACATCGGGAAGGTTCGCCATGTCGATCTGGCCGCGCTCGTGGAACTCGGTGTGCACGAAGCCGGGCATGAGGACGTGCGCGCTCACCCCGGTGCCCTTGAGCTCGACCGCGAGCCCCTCGGTGAAGGTGCGCACCCACGCCTTGTGCGCGGAGTACGTGCCCGACGCGAGGAGGGCCGCGACCGACGAGACGTTGAGGATCGCGCCGCGACCGCGCTCGACCATCTGGCCCGCCGCCGCCCGCGAGAGGACGAGCACCGCCCTGACCATGACGTCGAGCGCACGCTCCTCATCGGCGAGGTCGGTGTCGAGCAACCGGCCGCGGAGGCCGAAGCCCGCGTTGTTGACGAGCAGACCGACGGGCCGCGTCGTCGCTCGGAGGCGCTCCGCGACGCGATCGACGTCCTCGCGCACGGCGAGGTCGGCGGGCAGGACCTCGGCGCGGACGCCGGCCGCGGCCTCGATCTGCGCGGCGACCCGCCCGAGGCGGTCGGCGT
>JAFABT010000046.1 GCA_023425905.1 Actinomycetes bacterium
GGCGAGGGCGGCTGCTCCGCGGCCGACGACGAGCGGGCCCGTGAGCGGCCGGAGCGCGCCCGCGTCAGGTCCGTCGAGGACGGCGAGGTGGAGCGGCACGTCGAGTGCGGCCGCCGTGAGGTCGGGCTGACCTTCCCCGACGCCGAGCCGGGCGCCGGGGAGCAGGGGGTGGTGGCCCGTGCGGTGGTCGTCGTCGAGGTAGGTGGCGTCAACCGTGAGCGGTGCGTGCCGGAGGGCGGGGTCGCCGATCGTGGCGGCGAGCTCGGGGCGCAGCGAGCCGAGCGGGGTGTCCTCGGGCACGTCGAGATCGATCTGGGCCCCCAGCGCGGGGACCGTGAGAGTGAGGCGCACCCCGTGACCGTGCCCCCTCCGGCGCGGTCACGGGGTGCAGCCCCGTTCTGGTGTGGACGGCCCGGCGGCCGCCCTGGGTGTGGACGATCAGTCGACGGCGAGCGCCGCGACCGGTGACGTCTTGACGGCCGTCCGGCTCGGCAGGACCGAGGCCAGCAGGCCAGCGACGACCGCGACGAGGAACACGACTCCGATCGTCGTCCACGGCAGCGCGATCGTCAGGTGGTTGAGCGACGCGAGCACGATCATCGACCCGGCCACCCCGTAGACGAGGCCCGTGAGGATGCCCAGCAGCGCCCCGACGGTCGCGAGCATGATGCCCTCGATCGCGAGCGAGCGCTGCAGCTGCCGCTTCGTCAGCCCGAGTGCCCGAAGCGTCGCCGACTCCCGGCGCCGTTCGATGACGGACAGCGAGAGGGTGTTCGCCACGCCGATGAGGGCGATGACGACGGCGACCGCGAGCAGCCCGAGGATGACCGCGAGAACCGTGTCGATGACCTGCTGGAACCCCGCCCGCTCGACGACGGCCCCGGAGACCTGCGGCGCAGGGTCGAAGGTCGGGTGGGCCGACGTGACGACCGAGGACAGCTCGGCGATCGAGCTGCGGATGCCGTCGACCGTCGCGAGCGGGTCGTCCGGGTTGCTCACCCGCGCCCACAACGCGAGCACGCGGGGGTCGGGGTCGATCCGGTCGAGGGTTGCGGGACTGACGAACATCTCCCCGCCGGGCAACCGGTCGACGCGGCGCACCGTGAGGTCGATCGGCTCAGCGCCGGAGAGTGCGCTCGTGAGCGTGACCACGTCGCCGTCCTGGAAGCCCCAGTCGATGAGCAGCTCGTCGTCCGCGATCTGCGTGGGCATGTCGGTGCCTCGGGCGACCTCCGGCATCTCCGGGTCGAGGCCGTAGAGGGTCATGCCGCTGTTGCTCATCTCCGCACGGTCCGCGACGCCGAGGTCGACGACCGTCCCGGTCACCTGGAGGGTCGACGTGACGCCGGGCGCCCCAGCGACCGCCTCGATCTGGTCCGGCACGAGCCCCGCCTGCGTGAGCGTCGTCGTGCCGTCCTCGGCCATCTCGTAGCCCGGGTAGCTCGCGACGACGAGGTCGACCGGCATCCAGGCGTTGAGCGTCGATGCGAGCGTGACACGAGCCGAGGACGCCCCGGTCGCCATGAGCGTGATGAGCGCTGTCCCGATGACGATCGCGGTCGCGGTCGCGGTGGTCCGGCGCGGGTTGCGCACCGAGTTGGCCGTCGCGAGCTGTCCGGGAACGCCGCCGAGGGCCGCGCTGCCGCGCCCGAGGAGGCGCGCCGTGGGCGGCACGACGAACAGGGCACCGATGAGGACCCCCGTGAAGGAGATGACCCCGCCCATGACGGCGATGAGGACGGGGAGCGTCGGGTCCGACTCTCCTGACGCCTGCGCGATGACGACGCCGAGCGCGATGAGCCCGAGACCGAGGACGAGGAGGACGATCGCCGACGCGGCCCGGGCGGTCGAGCCGCGTCGGACCCGGGGCGTCTCGAGCGGTCGGAGCGCGGCGACCGGGGCGACGCGCGTCGCGGCACCTGCCGGGGCGAGCGCCGCACCGAGCGTGACGAGCACGCCGATCGCGAGCGGCCACAGCACGGAGGACAGGCTCAGCTGGATCGTCGCCGGGAGCGGCACGTCGAGCGCCTGACCCTGGAGGACGATGAGCAGCACCTGCAGCGCGACCGCGCCGAGCGTGATGCCCGCGAGCGATGCCACGACCCCGAGGAGACCGGCCTCGAGGAGGATCGACCGTCGCACCTGGCCACGGGTCGCCCCGACGCACCTGAGGAGCGCGAGGATCCGGGTGCGCTGCGCGACGACGACCTGGAACGTGTTCGCGATGACGATCGCGGCGACGAACAGCGCGACCGCAGCGAACGCGAGGACGAAGCCCGTGAGGACGTTGACGTCACCGGTGTACTCGAGGAGCCGACGGTCGGCATAGTCGTCGATGTGCTCGACCTGCCCCTCGCTCCCGACGGCGTCGGCGAGCGCCGACGTGAGCGCGCGCTCGTCGGTTCCCGGGGACGGCAGGACGAGGAGCGGGGCCCACGCGAGGACGTCGGGCGTGGCCCACGCCGCGAACTGGTCGCCCGAGACCACGGAGAACGGCAGCGAGTAGTAGAGGCCCGTGAGGTCCTTGAGCTCGCCCACGACGGTCACGGTCGAGGCCGAGCCCGTCGATCCGTCACCCGTCTCGACCGAGACGGACACCGTCTCGCCGACGTCGGTCTTGAGGCGCGAGATCGTCGAGGCGGACAGCGCGACCTCGCCCTGCTTCGTCGGAAGTGCGCCGCGGGCGACTTCGCCGATCTCGAGCGCGGGATGGTCGGGTCGCGGGGCGGCGAGGATGTACTCCGCGCGGTCGCCGGACGTCACGGTGATGCCCGTCGTCGCCGACGCGTGCACGGACTCGATTCCCGGGACGGCAGCGATCTTCGGGGCGAGCGGCACGTCGCTCATGGGCTCGACGATCACGCGGGCGTCGCCGAAGGTCGTGGTGAGCGCGCTCCGGGTCGCCTGGGTGATCGCGTCGGTGCCGAGCAGCGTGGCGGCGACGAAGCCGGTGCCGAGGGCGACGGCGATGCCCGCCGCGACGAGGCGGCCGAGCGTGCCGCGCATCTGGCCGAGGACGAGTCTGAACATCAGGCGCCCTGCTCGTTCGACGAGGCGCTCGCGACGAGGCCCGAGGTGTCCATGGTGCGCAGCGCGTCGAGGCCGGCGAGCACGGACTCGGGCGTCGGGTCGGCGATCTCGCCCGCGATCCTGCCGTCCGCGAGCAGCACGACGCGCTCGGCGTAGGCCGCCGCGGTCGGGTCGTGCGTCACCATGACGACGGTCGATCCCATCTCCCGCACGGAGCGGCGCAGGAACGAGAGCACCTCGGCGCCCGAGCGGGAGTCGAGGTTGCCCGTGGGCTCGTCCGCGAAGACGACGTCGGGCTTCGTGATGAGGGCGCGGGCGACGGCGACGCGCTGCTGCTGCCCGCCGGAGAGCTCCGAGGGGAGGTGGTCGAGGCGGTCACCGAGGCCGAGCGTCGCGACGAGCTGGTCGAACCAGGCGCGGTCCTCCTTGCCGTGGCGGACCCCCGCGAGCTGGAGCGGCAGCAGGATGTTCTGCTCCGCGGTGAACATGGGCAGGAGGTTGAAGGACTGGAAGACGAAGCCCACCCGCGTCCGGCGCAGCTCGGTGGCGGCGGTGTCGTTGAGCGTCGTGATCTCGGTGTCGCCGAGCCAGGACTGCCCGGACGTCGCGGAGTCGAGACCGGCGAGCAGGTGCATGAGCGTCGACTTGCCGGAGCCGGAGGGCCCCATGATCGCGGTGAAGGCACCGGCGGCGAAGTCGACGTCGACGGCGTCGAGCGCGCGGACGGCGCCGGGGCCCGAGCCGTACACCTTGGACAGGGCGCGGGCGCGCAGGGCGGCGCTGAGTCGACGCGGCGCCTGAGCGGTCGCCGTCGTGTCGAGGTTGTTCGTGGTCACGTGAGTCTCCCGTGGTCGTGCGGCCTGAGGACAGGTGCGTCCTCGCCTCGTCGACCACGCTATTGCGGTGACCTCCTGCGGGTCGTCGGCCCACGGGCGCCTTCCGCGTCCCGCCCCGTCCCCCCAGGGGTGGAGCCGGACTCAGGCCCCGGTCGTGTCCCCGGGGTGGACGAGGCCCGACTCGTAGGCGAGGACGACGGCCTGCACCCGGTCGCGCACGGCGAGCTTGGCGAGGATGCGACCGACGTGCGTCTTCACGGTCGCCTCGGCGACGTAGAGCTCCTTGCCGATCTCGGTGTTCGACCGGCCGCGGGCCATGAGGACGAGGACCTCGCGCTCGCGGTCCGTGAGCGAGGCCAGGACCGCGCCGTGCGTGTTCGCGACCTGCTCGGTCGGCAGGGCCGTGACGAGGTGCTCGAGGAGGCGTCGGGTGGAGGACGGCGCGATGACGGCGTCGCCCGCGTGCACGGTGCGGATCGCGGCGAGCATCTCCTCGGGCGGGGCGTCCTTGAGGAGGAACCCGCTCGCACCGGCGCGGATGGCCGCCATGACGTACTCGTCGAGGTCGAAGGTCGTCAGGACGATGATCTTGGGCCCGTCGGGGTTGTCCGACGTGAGCTTCGCGGTCGCGGCGAGGCCGTCGAGCCGCGGCATGCGCACGTCCATGAGGACGACGTCGACCTCGCCGCGGACGGCTGCGGGGCCGAGGACCCGCAGCGCCTCTTCGCCGTCGCCGGCCTCGAGCACGACGCTGAGGTCGGGCTGGGAGTCGATGACCATGCGAAAGCCGGCGCGGACGAGCTGCTGGTCGTCGACGAGGGCGACGCGGACGGGAGTGGTCACGGGCGGGCTCCGGGTCAGGACGAGGTGGGCAGGGGAAGTGTGGCACGGACGCGGAAGCCGCCGCCGGGGCGCGGACCGGAGACGACGTCGCCGCCGAACATCGCGGCACGCTCGCGCATGCCGAGCAGCCCGTGACCGCCGGTGGGCGGGGCGTCGTCGGCCGCAGCGCCGCGACCGTCGTCGTTGACCTCGAGGACGAGGGCGGTGGGAGCCCACGTGACGACGACCGTGACCGACGGGTCGGGTCCGGCGTGCTTGAGGATGTTCGTGAGCGACTCCTGACAGATCCGGTAGGCCGTGAGCCCGAGCCCGGGTGGCAGCGGTCGCGGCTCGCCCATGCGGACGAGGGAGATCCGCAGGCCGGTGGCCCGCACCTGGTCGACGAGCTGCTCGATGTCGCCCGAGGCGGGCTGCGGGGTGAGCTCAGGGGGTGCGGCGGCAGTGCCGGAGCGGGCTGACCGTGCTGCGGCGGGAAGGGTGCCGGGCGCCCGTGTTCCCGGGCCGGTCTGCCCCGGGTCGTCGCGCAGCACGCCGAGGAGCCGGCGCATGTCGGCGAGCGCCGCGCGCCCCGTCTCGGCGATCGTCGTGAGGGACCGCTCGGCCGCGGCGGGGTCGGCGGTCGAGGCGTACCGGCCGCCGTCGGCCTGGGCGACGATGACGGAGAGCGAGTGCGCGACGATGTCGTGCATCTCGCGGGCGATCCGGGAGCGCTCCGCCGTGGTGGCCAGGAGGATCTGCTGGTCGCGCTCGATCTCGAGGCGGCGCGCACGTTCGCGCAGCTCGCCGACGGTCGCGAGCCGGTTGCGTCGGAGCAGGCCGAAGGCCCACACGGTGAGCGCGAGGATCCCGGCGAGCACGGTCGCGGAGATCGCGTCGAGCGCGGCGCGGTAGGGGTCGAGGTAGATCTGGATGCCGAGGACGAGCGAGCCGAACATCGTCGCGGTGATTCCGATGCCCGTCGCCCACCGGGGCCCGTGGGCCGTGAGCGAGTAGAGGGAGATGAGGACGGCGACGTCTGCGGGCAGGACGAGCGGCGGCCCGGTGAGGACCTGGAGCAGCGCCAGCAGGTAGAGCGCGACCGCGGAGGCGAGGGGGTGCGTGCGCCGCCACACGAGCGGCACGGCGAGCACCGCGGCCCACCAGCTGTGCGATCCGGGGACGTTCGTGATGTTCCCCATGTCGACGACGGTGCCGAACAGGGCGAAGAGCGCGGCGCCGAGCGCGTCGGCGGGGGTGCGGTGCCGGTCGAAGAGGCGCTCGGCGAAGGTGCTGGGGGTCACGTCGCCAGCCTAGGCAAGCGGGTCTCGACGGCGCGTCGGACCGTGGGGGGAGCGCGTCGGGGTGTGACGTGCCACCGTAGGCGGGCGCGCGTGCACGGACGGGCGGTCCAGGCGTCGTCGATGACCTAGCATGGGAAAATGACTCGGGTGCTGCTGGCTGAAGACGACCAGGCGATTGCCGAGCCTTTGGCACGGGCCCTCACCCGCGAGGGCTATGAGGTCGACGTGCAAGGCACAGGTCAAGGTGCGATCGACGCGGCGTCAAGCGCTGACCTCGTCGTCCTTGACCTGGGGCTGCCGGACATGGACGGCCTCGACGTCGCTCGTGCGCTGCGTAACCGCGGCCTCACGACACCGATCCTCGTGCTCACCGCACGTGCGGACGAGGTCGACCTCGTCGTCGGGCTCGACGCGGGCGCCGACGACTACGTGACGAAGCCCTTCCGGCTCGCCGAGCTGCTCGCCCGGGTGCGGGCGCTGCTGCGGCGCACGCACGGTGAGGCGATCGACGAGGACGAGCTGCACGCCCAGAACATCAAGCTCGACGTCGCCGCCCACCGTGCCTTCCAGGGTGAGCGCGAGCTCCACCTCACCGCGAAGGAGTTCGACCTTCTCCGGGTGCTCGTCGCGGCCGCCGGCACGGTCGTCTCCCGCGAGACCCTCATGCGCGAGGTCTGGGGCGCGGACCCGTCGGGCTCGACGAAGTCCCTCGACATGCACGTGTCGTGGCTGCGCCGCAAGCTCGGCGACGACGCGAACTCGCCGCGCTACGTCACGACGGTCCGGGGCATGGGCTTCCGCTTCGAGACCGGGTCGCGCTGACCTCCGGTGCGTCGACGGGTCCTCCAAGCGACGGTCGCGGCGGTCACCGTCGCCGTCATCCTCCTCGGCGTGCCGCTCACCTTCATCGGCGCCCAGATGGTGCGCCAGAACGAGGTCCGGGAGCTGCAGACCCGGGTGACGAGCCTCGCGCGCACCGTGGACGCGCGCCTCGCGGGCGGCGGGGAGCTCACGGACGCTGACCTCGACAGCTACGTCGGCGGCGGCAACACGCTGCGGGCCTCGGTCTACGTCATCACGCCCGACGGCACGCGGCTGCACGCGGGCGGCACGGCAGCAGGCGCGTCGATCAGCGAGCGGCGCAACACCGAGCAGGGGGCCGTCGTCGTCCTCTTCGTCTCGCGCTGGGACGTGTTCTGGCTGTCCGCGCAGGCTGTCGCGCTCGTCATCGTCGCGACCCTCGTCGCCTTCGGTGCGGGCATCGCCATGGCCCTGTGGCAGGCCCGGCGG
>JAFABT010000115.1 GCA_023425905.1 Actinomycetes bacterium
CCCTCGAGCGCGCGGCACGGCTCGGACCAGGCCTGGGCGCATTCGTCCTCCTCACCGCTGAGCGTGCGCTCGACCAGGCGCGGACGGCCCAGACCCTCCTCGCGAGCACGCCGCCATCCGAGCGGGACACGGTGCCGCCGCTGCTCGGGGTGCCGTGCCCGATCAAGGACCTCACCTCGGTCGGTGGCGTCCCGCTGCGGGCCGGGTCGCGTGCGTTCGACGGCGTCGTCGGGCCGGGCGACGACGGCGTGGTCACGCTCCTCGAACGAGCGGGCACGATCATGCTCGGCAAGACGACGACGCCCGAGCTCGGGTTGCCCTGCTACACCGAGCCGGACGGCCTCCCGCCCGCCGTGACGCCGTGGGACGTCACTCGTTCGGCGGGCGGCTCGAGCGGAGGGGCGGGCGCAGCGGTCGCGGCACGCGTCGTGCCCGCGGCGCACGGCTCGGACGGTGGCGGCTCGATCCGCATCCCCGCGAGCGCATGCGGTCTGGTCGGCCTCAAGCCGAGCCGGGGCCGGGTGAGCTTCGGCCCCGTCGGCGTCGACGGGGCCGGCCTCGCGTCGCACGGCGTGCTCACGCGCGACGTCCGGGACACGGCGGCGTTCCTCGACGCGCTCGCACACCCCTGGCCCGGAGACACCTTCACCGCACCGCCCAGGCCTGAGTCCTTCCTGGCCGCGTGCGACCTGCGGCCGGGCAGGCTGAGGGTCGGCGTCCTCACGGATCCGGTCATCGGCTCGGGAGAGGCGCCGCACTCCGCCTGCCTGCTCGCGGTCGAGCGCACGGTGCAGGCGCTGCTCGACCTCGGTCACGAGGTCGTCGAGGCCCCGGCGCCGTTCCCGTCCGAGCGGTGGGAGCCTTTCATCGCGCTGTGGTCGGTCGGTGCCCTGAGCGCCCCGGTCCCGCCGGAACGGGAGTCCCTGCTCGTGCCGCTCACGCGGTGGCTGCGGGAACGGGGCCGTGCCGTGTCCGGCCTCGACCACGCTCGGGCGGTCGCGACGGTGCAGGCTCTCACGCGGGAGACGGCGCTCGCGTGGTCAGGCCTCGACCTCGTGCTCACCCCGACGCTCGCGACGCTGCCGGCGCCGGTCGGCTCGCAGCGCGACGACGCCGACCCGGCTGCGGACTTCGCCCGGCAGGGCACCTTTACCCCGTGGACGTCGATGTACAACCTCACGGGCCGTCCGGCGATCAGCCTGCCGGTCCACGAGCACGTCGAGGGCGCTGTGCGGCTTCCGGTCGGGGTCATGCTCGGCGCGGGCGTCGGCCGGGAGGACCTGCTGCTCGCGGTCGGGGCGCGGCTCGAGGAGGTCTTCGCCTGGCAGGACAGGGTCCCGCCCTCGGCGTGACCGGCCTCAGCGGCCGAGGCGTCGCTCCCGTGCCGCGTAGGCGCGCAGCGCGCGCAGGAAGTCGACGCGCCGGAAGTCCGGCCAGTGCGCCTCACAGAAGTAGAACTCGGAGTGGGCGGACTGCCACAGCAGGAACCCGCTGAGCCGCTGCTCACCCGAGGTGCGGATGAGCAGGTCCGGGTCGGGCTGGCCCTTGGTGTAGAGGTGGCGTTCGATCGCCTCCGCGGTGATCTCGTCGGCGAGGTCCTCGGCTGCGGTGCCGGCCGCGATGCGCTCCTGGACGAGGCACTTGACGGCCTCGACGATCTCGTGGCGGCCGCCGTAACCGATCGCGACGTTGACGCTGATGCCGTCGACGTCCTCGGTCGCGGCCTCCGCGGCGCGCAGCCGGTCCCGGGCCTCCGCGGGCAGCAGCTCGAGGTCGCCGACGACCCGCAGCCGCCACCGCCCTGACTCGGCGAGCGCGCACACGGCGTCAGAGATGATCGAGACGAGCTCCGCGAGCTCGCTCGCGGGGCGCTTGAGGTTGTCGGTCGAGAGCATCCAGAGGGTGACGACAGAGACGCCGACCTCGTCGGACCACTCGAGGACCTCGGCGATCTTGTCGGCCCCGCGACGGTGGCCGGTCGCTGCCGGCTCTCCGAAGGCGCGGGCCCACCGGCGGTTGCCGTCGAGGATGACGCCGATGTGATGCGGGACGTCCTCGCGGCTCAGCAGGGCGGTGAGCCGGCGCTCGTAGAGCCCGTAGACCGGGTGGGGCAGGCGCACGCGAGGGTCCTTGTCACTGGTCGGTCCGAAGGGTCCGCCCCACGGTACCCAACGCACCGGGCTCCGACGTACGCACGAGGTCCCGCTCGTCGTACCTACCGCTACGTAACCTACGGCACCGTAAGTTACGCTCCCCCTCGTGACCGTGCCTGCCGTCCCGCCGCCCGACCTCCCCGTGCTCGCCGACACGACGGAGATCAAGCCCCGTCTGCGGGGCTGGATCCACGCGGTCGCCGCGCCGCTCGTGCTCGCCGCCTCGATCGTCCTCGCGGTGCTCGCACCTCCCGTCGCCCCCCGCGTCGCGGTCGTCGTCTTCGGCATCTCCGCGGTGCTCATGTTCGGCACGAGCGCGGTCTACCACCTGGGGACGTGGTCACCACGCACCCGGGCCGTGCTCCGCAGGCTCGACCACACGAACATCTTCCTCATCATCGCCGGGTCCTACACGCCCCTCACCGTGCTGCTCCTGCCGAAGGAGACGACGCAGATCCTGCTGCCGATCGTCTGGGTGTGCGCGATCCTCGGCCTGCTCGTCCGAATCTTCTGGCTCGGTGCGCCGCGGTGGGTCTACGTGCCGATCTACCTCGCGCTCGGCTGGGTCGCCGTCGGGTTCTTCCCGGCGTTCTACGCCTCGGGCGGCCCCGCGATCCTCTGGCTCATCGTATGCGGCGGCCTCAGCTACACGCTCGGGGCGATCGTCTACGCCCTCAAGCGCCCCAACCCGAGCCCGGGCTGGTTCGGGTTCCACGAGATCTTCCACGTGGGGACGGTGCTCGGTTACACCTCGCACCTCGTCGCGATGTACCTCGCGGTGTCCTGGATCCGCTGAGCGGACCTGCCCGAGCCGCCGCACGGCACGGACCTCCCGGTCAGCGCGGCACCACGCGGTAGCGGCGGTGGGCGAGCGACGGGACGAGGCGGCGCGCCTCGTCGACGGCAGCAGGGTCGAGGTCGACGGCCGCCAGCCCGGGCGCCGCGCCTGCCTCGAAGACGACCCGACCCTGCGGGTCGACGACGAGCGACCGCCCCGTCCGACCCGGCCCCGCCTGCCCGACCGCAACGACGTACGCCGTGCTCTCGATCGCCCGCGCGACGGCGAGCGCCCGCCACTGCTCCGCCTTGCCGGGTCCGTCGGCCCACGCGGCCGGCACGACGACGACGTTCGCGCCCGCGTCGACCACCCGGCGCACCGACTCCGGGAACCGCAGGTCGTAGCACGTGACGACGCCGAAACGTAGGCCTGCGACGTCGACGACGAGCGGCTCCGCATCGGGCGGCCCAGACTCGACACGGTCGGACTCCCGCGCGTCGAAGGCGTCGAAGAGGTGGACCTTCTGGTACCGCCCCACGATGTCGCCGCCCGCGTCGATCGCGACGACGACGTTGGCCGCACGCGGCGCGCCAGCGCCCTGAGCGGCGGGCACGGC
>JAFABT010000066.1 GCA_023425905.1 Actinomycetes bacterium
GGTCGCGACCGCGCGACCGGCGTCGACGACGACGGGGCGGAAGACACCGTTGCCACCCGGCACGACCCTGGACTGGTGCTCGGGTGCGAGCGTCGCGCGACGGTCGCGGTACCCGAGGAGGATCTCGTCGAAGGCGGGGACGAGCATCGTCCCCGCGGCCTCCGCTCGGGCCCCTGCGAGCCGGTCCGGCGTCGCCGGGTCGAGCAGCATGCTCACGCCGTCGACGACGATCTCGGCAAGATGCGTCCGCGCCTGCGTGAGCCCGAGGTCGACGTCACGCAACGGGAGCTTGAGCCACGCCGCCACGTCGGCGCGCGAGGCCGGTCCGTGGCTCCTGAGGTACCGAAGCACCCATTCGCCCAGCGCCTCCTCACGCTCGAGCCGGCGTCCGCGTGGGACCCACTCCTCGAGGAGGACGACGCGCTGCTCCGCGCCCTCGAAGGGGCCGAGGACCGTGATGCCGCGCTGCGAGAGGTTCCACAGCAGGTGGTACCCGCGTCCAGGCACCCCGAGCAGCCCTGCCTGCCCCCACCGCTCCATGAGGTCGGACCGCACGAGGCCCGTGCCCGTGAGCGACTCGCGCGCCACCCGCTCCGCCTGCTCAAGGACAGCCGGCGTGATGCCGAGCTGCTCGCGCCGTCGGGCCGCACCACGAAGCAATCCCTCCGCCGTGAGCGAGAGCATCCAGCGAAGGTCCTCGGCCAGGACGAGGTGGAGCGTGCCGCGCATCGGCCACGACCGCACGACGACACCGTCGTCGATCGCCTTCCTGATGCCTGCCGTCGACGCGGCCCCGTGGGTGCGCAGCGCGACGGCGTCGAGCGCGTCCGGCAGCTGCTGGGCCTGGAGCGCTGTCATCCAACGCACCGCTCCCGCCGCGTCGTCCGCACGTTCCCCCACGAGTCGCTGGGCCGCGAGCCGCAGCAGACCTACCTCGTCGAGACCCGACGGCGCACCACCGGGCCCACCCGGTGCGCTCGCCGATCGCTTCGTCACGCCGAGAGCGTACGGCCGGCCCCTCGACCTGCGCGAGGCGGTACGCGCGGGCACGATGGTCGTGACGCGACACCCACGCCGCCGGCCCCTGGCCGGCACGAGACGGAGGAGTCAACCATGGCCACGAAGGCAACGACCCCGCGCTACACGGTGCCGTCCCTCAGCCTCGAGGACGGCGCGACGACCGCAGCGGTCCTGCAGCAGCGGCTCCACGCGCTCAACGACCTGGCACTCACGCTCAAGCACGTGCACTGGAACGTCGTCGGTCCGCACTTCATCGCGGTGCACGAGATGCTCGACCCCCAGGTGGAGGCCGTCCGTGCGATGGTCGACGCCACGGCGGAACGCATCGCCACCCTGGGTGTGGCGCCGCGAGGGACGCCGGGCGCCCTCGTCGCCGAACGCGACTGGGACGACTACGACATCGGCCGTGCAGGCGCGCTCGAGCACCTCGGGGCGCTCGACCAGGTGTACCAGGGCATCATCACCTCCCACCGTGAGGCCGCGAAGGAGGTCGAAGAGCTCGACGACGTGACGAACGACCTCCTCGTCGGTCACCTCCACGAGCTTGAGCTGTTCCACTGGTTCATCCGCGCACACCTCGAGAACGCGGGTGGTGAGCTGAGCACGGCGGGCGCCCGCACGGAACAGGGCGCGGCCCGCAAGGCGAAGTCAGGCCCAGCCGGCACGGACTGAGCACACCGACCAACGCCGAGGGGCGGCCCCGCACGGGACCGCCCCTCGGCGTTGGTCGTTCTCAGCGACTCACTTGCCGGCGTGCTCGCCCAGCTTGTGCACAAGGATGTTGTTCGTCGTACCCGGGATGCCGACCGGCGCACCCGAGACGATGACGACGAGGTCGCCGGCCTCGCCCAGACCATTGGCCTGGAGGGTGGCGTCGACCTGGTCGACCATGGCGTCGGTGCTCGCGACCGACGGCACGAGGTTCGACTGGACACCCCAGCTGAGCGAGAGGGTGTTGCGCACGCTCTCGACCGGCGTGAACGCGAGCAGCGGGATCTGCGAGCGCAGGCGCGACATGCGTCGCGCCGAGTCGCCCGACTGTGTGAAGGTCACGAGGTACTTGACCCCGAGACGCTCACCGATCTCTGCCGCCGCGTGCGTGATGGCGCCACCACGCGTGCTCGGGACAGAGCCGAGGGGCGCGATGCGGTGCGAGCCGTGCTCCTCGGTGTTCTCGATGATCCGCGCCATCGTACGCACGGCCTCAATCGGGTAGTCGCCGACGCTCGTCTCGCCCGAGAGCATGACGGCGTCTGCGCCGTCGAGCACGGCGTTGGCGCAGTCCGAGGCCTCGGCACGCGTCGGGCGGGGTGCCGAGATCATCGACTCGAGCACCTGGGTCGCCACGATGACGGGCTTCGCGCTGCGGCGGGCGAGCTCGACCGCACGCTTCTGGACGAGCGGGACCTCCTCGAGCGGCAGCTCGACGCCGAGGTCGCCACGAGCGACCATGATGCCGTCGAACGCGTCGACGATCTCGGCGAGGTTCTCGACGGCCTGCGGCTTCTCGACCTTGGCGATGACGGGGACGACACGCCCCACCTCGTCCATGATCCGGCGCACGTCGTCGTAGTCGGCCGCGTTGCGGACGAACGACAGGGCGATGAGGTCGGCGCCGACGCGGAGCGCCCAACGCAGGTCGTCCTCGTCCTTCTCGCTCATGGCCGGGACGGACACCGCGACGCCCGGAAGGTTGAGGCCCTTGTTGTTCGAGACCGGACCGGGGACCTCGACGCGGGTGACGACGCGCGGGCCGTCCACCTCGATGATCCGGACCTGGACCCGGCCGTCGTCGATGAGGATCGGGTCGCCGACGCGCGCGTCGTTCGGCAGACCCTTGTGGGTCGTCGAGACGAGCTCCTTGGTGCCCGGGACGTCCTCGGTCGTGATGGTGAAGATGTCACCCTCGGCGAGCTCGTGACGCTCCTCGACGAACCGACCGAGACGGATCTTGGGGCCCTGGAGGTCGACGAGCACCGCGACGGAACGGCCCGAGGCCTTCGCAGCCGCGCGCACGTTGTCGTACACCCGCTGGTGCACCTCCGTGTCGCCATGGCTGCGGTTGAGGCGGGCGACGTCCATTCCGGCGTCGACGAGGGCCTGAACCTGCTCGGGGGACTCGGTCACTGGACCGATCGTGCACACAATCTTCGCTCTACGCATGGGGCAAGCCTATGTCCTTCGGGAGGGTGGCCGGGCAGGACCAAGGGCGCGAGGTCCCGTTCCCGGCCTGTGCAAGGGAATTTTCACGGCTGCCGCCGCGTGTCACGTGCGGCAGCCGTCGTCGTTCACGGTCGAATGGCCACCGTCCCGGCTCTCACGGGCGCGGGGAGCTCGGTGGCTCCCTGGAGGAACGCGTCGATCGAGGCCGCCGCCGCGCGGCCCTCGGCGATCGCCCACACGATGAGCGACTGGCCTCGCCCCGCGTCGCCGGCCACGAACATGCCCGGCACCGACGTCGCGTAGTCGGTGCCGTGCGCGAGCAGGCCCCGGCCGGTGAGGTCCGCCCCCGTCTGCTCGACGAGCGTCGCGGTCTCAGGCCCGGTGAAGCCCATCGCCACGAGGACGAGGTCGGCGGGGATGTCGCGCTCGGTGCCCTCGGTGGGCACGCGGCGGCCGTCGACGAGGTACTCCGTCGTCGCCAGGCGGAGCGAACGCACGTGCCCCGCATCGTCTCCGTCGCCCCCGACGAACGCGACGGTCGAGGCGAGGTACGAGCGCACGCCGCCCTCCTCGTGCGAGCTCGACACCTCGAACACCGTCGGGTGCATGGGCCACGGCTGGTTGGCCGGCCGGTCGGGCGAGGGCTGTCGGCCGATCGCGAGCGTCGTCACCGACGCTGCGCCCTGGCGCAGCGCGGTGCCGAGGCAGTCGGATCCTGTGTCGCCGCCGCCGATGATGACGACGTGCTTGCCGGCCGCGGTGATCTGATCGGTGACCGTACGGCCTGCGACGACCGCGTTCGACTGGTGCAGGTAGTCCATCGCGACGTGGACGCCGTCGAGCTCGCGTCCGGGCAGCGGCAGCTCCCGCGGGACCGTCGCCCCGGTGGCGACGAGGACCGCGTCGAAGCGGGTGCGCAGATCCTCCCAGGTGAGGTCGCGCCCGACCTCCACGCCGGTGCGGAACCGGGTGCCCTCGCTCTCCATCTGCTCGACGCGCCGATCGACGTGGTGCTTCTCGAGCTTGAAGTCGGGCACTCCGTAGCGCAGGAGCCCGCCGACCGCGTCGTCCCGCTCGTACACGACCACGGTGTGCCCGGCACGCGTGAGCTGCTGTGCGGCGGCGAGACCCGCCGGGCCCGAGCCCACGACCGCGACCGTGTGGCCCGTGAGCCGCTCGGGCACCTGCGGACGGACGTAGCCGCGAGCGAACGCCTCGTCGATGATCGAGACCTCGACGTTCTTGATCGTCACGGGCGGCTGGTTGATGCCCAGGACGCAGCTCGACTCGCACGGAGCCGGGCAGATGCGCCCGGTGAACTCCGGGAAGTTGTTCGTCGCGTGGAGACGCTCGATCGCGTCCTCCCACTGGTCCCGCCAGACGAGGTCGTTCCACTCCGGGATGAGGTTGCCCAGCGGGCAACCCTGGTGGCAGAAGGGCACACCGCAGTCCATGCAGCGGCCGGCCTGCCGGTGGAGGGCCGCGTCCTGGGCGAGCGAGCCCTCGCGCAGCTCGTGGACCTCCGACCAGTCGAGCAGCCGGACGGGGACAGGGCGGTTCGGGGGGAGCTCGCGCTCCCGCGTCTCGAGAAAGCCGCGCCGGTGGTCAGCCACGGGACACCTCCAGGATGTGGTCCCACACGCCCGGCGTGCTCGGGTCGAGGCCGTCGGCCTCGGCCTTCGCCATCGCCTGGGTCATCCGGGCGTACTCGGTGGGCAGGACTTTGGTGAATCGGGACGGCCAGCCCTCAGGGTCGGCGAGCAGTTCCGCCGCGACCGGCGACCCGGTCTCGGCGACGTGCTCGGTGAGGAGCTCGCGAACCAGCACGACGTCATCCGCCTCGAGCGGGGTGAGCGCGACCTCGTCGGCTGCGAGAGCGGGCCCGTTGAGCGCCTGGCTGTTGAGGTCGAGGACGTAGGCGATGCCCCCGGACATGCCTGCCGCGAAGTTGCGCCCGGTGCGGCCGAGCACGACGACCGTGCCGCCCGTCATGTACTCGCAGCCGTGATCGCCGATCCCCTCGACGACGAGCGTCGCGCCGGAGTTGCGCACCGCGAAACGCTCCCCGACGACGCCACGCAGGAAGACCTGCCCCGACGTCGCGCCGTAGCCGATGACGTTGCCTGCGATGACGTCACGGTCACCCGTGAGGACGGCCGAGCTGTCGGGACGCACGACGACGCGGCCGCCCGAGAGCCCCTTGCCCACGTAGTCGTTCGCGTCTCCGTAGAGCCGGATCGTCACCCCCGCCGGCAGGAACGCGGCGAGCGACTGCCCGGCGGACCCGGTGAGCGTCACGTCGATCGTGCCCGGCGGCAGCCCGTCTGGTCCGTACCTCTTGGTGACCTCGTGGCCGAGCATCGTGCCGACCGTCCGGTTGACGTTGCGCACCGGCAGGGCCACACGCACCGGCTCCCCGCGCTCGAGCGCGGGCCCGGCGAGCGAGACGAGCTCGTTGTCCAGCGCCTGCGCGAGCCCGTGGTCCTGCGCCGTCACGTTGTACGGGGCGCTGCCCGCGTAGTCGGGCAGCGCGAGCACGGGTGCGAGGTCGAGACCCTCGGCCTTCCAGTGGTCGACCGCGCGACGCGTGTCGAGCACCTCGGCGTGACCGACGGCCTCCTCGATCGACCGGAACCCGAGCGTCGCGAGGTGCTCGCGCACCTCCTGTGCGATGAACTCGAAGAAGGTGACGACGAACTCCGGCTTGCCGGTGAACCTCGCCCTCAGCTCAGGGTTCTGTGTCGCGACGCCCACGGGGCAGGTGTCGAGGTGGCAGACGCGCATCATCACGCAGCCGGAGACGACGAGCGGAGCCGTCGCGAACCCGAACTCCTCGGCGCCGAGCAGCGCCGCCACGACGACGTCCCGACCCGTCTTGAGCTGGCCGTCGACCTGGACGACGACCCGCTCGCGCAGCCCGTTGAGGACGAGGGTCTGCTGGGTGTCAGCGAGACCGATCTCCCAGGGACCACCGGCGTGCTTGAGCGACGTGAGCGGGCTCGCGCCCGTGCCGCCGTCGTGCCCCGAGATGAGGACGACGTCCGCGTGCGCCTTCGAGACTCCCGCCGCGACGGTCCCGACGCCGACCTGCGCGACCAGCTTGACGTGCACCCGCGCTGACGGGTTCGCGTTCTTGAGGTCGTGGATGAGCTGGGCGAGGTCCTCGATCGAGTAGATGTCGTGGTGCGGCGGCGGCGAGATGAGACCGACGCCGGGCGTCGCGTGCCGGGTCTTCGCGATCCACGGCGAGACCTTGTGCCCCGGGAGCTGACCGCCCTCGCCGGGCTTGGCACCCTGCGCCATCTTGATCTGGATGTCGTCGGCGTTCGTGAGGTAGTCCGACGTCACGCCGAACCGGCCCGACGCCACCTGCTTGATCGCCGAGCGACGGCGGGGATCGCGGAGCCGCGCGGGGTCCTCCCCGCCCTCCCCGGTGTTCGACTTCCCGCCGAGCGCGTTCATCGCGATCGCGAGCGTCTCGTGCGCCTCGGCGGAGATCGACCCGAAGGACATCGCGCCCGTGCTGAATCGCTTGACGATCTCAGAGACGGGTTCGACCTCCTCGAGCGGCACCGGCTGGCGCTCGCCCTCCTTGAACGCCAGCAGCCCGCGCAGCGTGAGCAGACGCTCTGACTGGTCGTCGATCCGGCGGGTGTACTCGCGGAAGACGTCGAACTGCCTGGTCCGGGTCGAGTGCTGGAGCCGGAACACCGTCTCCGGGTCGAAGAGGTGCTCCTCGCCGTCACGGCGCCACTGGTACTCGCCACCCGTCGCGAGCCGCTGGTGCGGCTTCGCCGTGCCGGAGCGCGGGTAGGCGACCTCGTGCCGCGCGGCGACCTCGGCCGCGACGACGTCGAGCCCGACCCCGCCCAGCCGCGACGTCGTGCCCGAGAAGTAGCGTGCGACGAGGTCCTGGGACAGCCCGAGCGCCTCGAAGACCTGCGCACCTCGGTACGACGCGATCGTCGAGATGCCCATCTTGCTCATGACCTTGAGGACGCCCTTCCCCAAGGCCTTGATGAGGTTGGCGACCGCCTTCTCGGGCGTCACCTCGAGGTATCCGGCCGCGGCCATCTCCTCGACGGACTCCATCGCGAGGTACGGGTTGACCGCAGCCGCGCCGTACCCGATGAGGAGAGCCACGTGGTGGACCTCACGGACGTCGCCGGCCTCGACGACGAGCGACACCTGCGTCCGCACCTGGCGGCGCAACAGATGGTGGTGCACCGCGGAGAGCAACAGCAGCGACGGGATCGGGGCGAGGTCGGCGGTCGACTCACGGTCGGACAGCACGAGGAAGCTCGCACCTCTCTCGATCGCCTCGTCGACCTCGTCGAAGATCTCCTCCAGGCGCGCGGCGAGCGCGTCGCCCCCACCTGCGACGCGGTAGAGCCCACGGACGATGACCGAGTGGAAGGTCCCGGCGAGACGGGGATCCTTGTTCACGCGGATGATCTTCGCGAGACCGTCGTTGTCGATGACCGGGAACGGCATGAGGAGCTTGGCGGCGTGCTCCGGACCATCGGCGAGAAGGTTCGGCTCGGGGCCGATCGCCCCGCCGATGCTCGTCACGAGCTCTTCGCGGATGGCGTCGAGCGGCGGGTTCGTCACCTGCGCGAACATCTGCGTGAAGTAGTCGAACAGCAGCCGCGGTCGCGCCGACAGGACGGCGAGAGGCGTGTCGGAACCCATCGCGCCGAGCGGCTCGGCCCCGAGCTCGGCCATCGGGCCGAGCAGGACCTTGAGCTCCTCCTCGGTGTAGCCGAAGGCGCGCTGCCGACGGCGGACCGAGGCCGGCGAGTGCGCGACGTGCTCGCGGGGCGGTAGCTGGTCGAGGGAGAAGAAGTTCTCCTCGACCCACTCGCCGTAAGGCCGTTCCGCCGCGAGCTGGCTCTTGACCTCGGCGTCGTCGACGATCCTGCCCTGCGCCGTGTCGACGAGGAACATGCGCCCGGGCTCGAGCCGACCCTTCCGGACGACGCGCGCGGGGTCGATGTCGAGCACACCGGCCTCCGAGGCGCACACGACGAGGCCGTCCTCCGTCACCCAGTACCGGCCGGGCCGCAGGCCGTTACGGTCGAGCACGGCGCCGATGAGCGAGCCGTCGGTGAAGGTGAGTGCGGCAGGCCCGTCCCACGGCTCCATGAGAGTCGAGTGGTACTGGTAGAACGCCCGCCGCGCGGGGTCCATGTCAGTCGCGTTCTCCCACGCCTCAGGGACCATCATGAGGACGGCGTGCGGAAGCGACCGCCCCGCGAGGTGGAGAAGCTCGAGGACCTCGTCGAAGCTCGCGGAGTCGGAGGCCCCGTCGCTGCAGATGGGCAGGAGCGGGGCGAGGTCGCCGAGCTCGGGGCTCTCGAGCCGGCCCTGCCGTGCCGCCATCCAGTTGCGGTTCCCGCGGACGGTGTTGATCTCGCCGTTGTGCGCGATGAGCCTGAAGGGCTGCGCGAGCGGCCACGAGGGGAAGGTGTTCGTCGAGAACCGCGAGTGCACGAGCGCGATCTCGGTGGCGTACCGCGGGTCCGACAGGTCGGGGAAGAACGGCTCGAGCTGAGCTGTCGTGAGCATCCCCTTGTACCCGAGGGTTCGGCTCGACAACGAGGCGAAGTAGGTCCCCAGCTCGTGCTCGACGCGCTTGCGGGCGCGGAACGTGAGCCGGTCGAGGGCGATGCCTGCGAGGTCGCGTCCGGGCGAGGCGACGACGATCTGGCGGAAGGTCGGCATCGAGGCGCGCGCGCTCGGACCGACGAGGTCCGCCGTCACGGGGACGTCGCGCCACGCGAGGACGTCGAGGCCCTCGGAGGTCATGATCTCCTCGACCGCAGCGGCGGCGGCGTCTGCGGCCACCGGGTCCTGCGGGAGGAAGGCGGTCCCGATCGCGTAGTGACCCGCGGGCGGGAGCTCGGCGACGATGACGTCGCGGATGAATGCATCGGGGATCTGCGTGAGGATCCCGGCTCCGTCCCCGGTGTCCGGTTCGGAGCCGACCGCGCCTCGATGATCGAGGTTGAGCAGTGCGGTGAGGCCGGCATCGACGATGTCCCGGCCAGGTGTGCCACGGAGCGTGGCGACGAAGGCGAACCCGCAGGCGTCGTGCTCATAGGCGGGGTCGTACAGCCCGGTCGGGCCCGGCGGAGCGTCCACAGCAGACGATGGCATTGTTTTTTCCGTCCTCGAAGCGCCCGACCATGGCCGGGTGCACCTGAAATAAGGGGGAACGCGTGGGGCGCCGTCGACCCAGCGGTGCGACGATACGCGCTCGTGTCGCGATCGTGCGACAACGTCGCACCGGCGCTGCGGCTCTACGGCTCCGGGCCCTCGTGGGGGCTCTCACCGATCTGGTCGCTCCGGGAAGTGTCCTTGGGGACCGCCGACCCGTCAGAGGTGAGCTCGGCGGGGTCAGAAGGTGCCGCGGGGCGGGCCAGCACAGAGGTCTCGCGCTCGGGGTGGCGGCGTCCGACCAGCCACCAGGCTAGCAGCGCCCCCAGGAGCACGATGATGGAGGTCCACACGTTGAGGCGGACGCCGAGGACGCGCTCGGCGTCGTCGATCCGCAGCATCTCGATCCACAGCCGCCCCGAGGTGTAGAGGACGACGTACATCCAGAACACCCGGCCATGACCCCACCGGAACCGTCGTTCGAGGCGGATGAGCAGGTAGGCAGCCGCGAGGTTCCACACGAGCTCGTAGAGGAACGTCGGGTGGAACAGCGTCTCGGGCGGGAGGTCTGCGGGGAACTGCGGCAGGCTCGGGTCGATCTCGAGCCCCCACGGGAGCGAGGTCGGCGAGCCGAAGAGCTCCTGGTTGAACCAGTTGCCGAGACGTCCGATCGCCTGCGCGACGAGCAGCGCTGGCGCGAGGACGTCGGCGAACACCGCGAAGGACAGCCCCGCGCGTCGGCAACCGATCCATGCGCCGACGGCGCCGAAGGCGATCGCGCCCCAGATGCCCAGCCCACCCTCCCAGATGGCGAGCGCCTTGACCGGATCGCCCCCGGGCCCGAAGTACGCGTCGGGCGACGAGAGCACGTGGTAGATGCGCCCGCCGACGATGCCGAAGGGCACGGCCCAGAAGACGACGTCGAGCACCGCGTCGGGGTCACCCCCGCGTGCGGCGAGCCGCCGCTGGCTGAGCAGGGTCGCCGCGATGATGCCGAGGATGATCGCGATCGCGTACGCCCTCAGCGGCAGCGGGCCCAGGTACCACACGGACTCGGCCGGGCTCGGGATCGAGGCCACCACGGTCGCGAGCATCAGCGGCGCACCCCTCGGGTCCCTGCGACGAGAGCGGTCGCCACGGCGCTCAGCTCGCGCAACCCGTCCGCGGCCGACTCCGCCTCGACGAGCGGCCGGACGAACGCGGAGCCGACGATGACGCCGTCGGCGTACCCGGCGACCTCAGCCGCGTGGGCCGGAGTCGTCACGCCGACGCCGACGCACACCCGCTCGGCACCTGCTGCCCGGGTGTCGGCGACGAGCTGCGCCGCTCGGTCGCTCAATGTCGCGCGCTCCCCCGTCACCCCCATCGTCGAGGCCGCATAGACGAAGCCGCGCGTCGCGGCAGCCGTGAGCGCGAGCCGCTCCGGCGTGGAGCTCGGCGCGACGAGGAACACCCGGTCGAGCTCGTACGCGTCCGAGGCCGCGATCCACGCCCCGGCCTCGTCGGGGATGAGGTCGGGGGTGATGAGCCCGGCCCCGCCCGCCGCGGCGAGATCACGCGCGAACGCGTCCACCCCGTAGCGCACCACGGGGTTGTGGTAGGTCATCACCAGGGTCGGCACCCCCAGGGAGGCGACCGCCTCGACCGCGCGGAGCGTGTCCCGCACCCTGACGCCGCCCGCGAGCGACTGCTGCACCGCGTGCTGGATGACGGAGCCGTCCATGACGGGGTCGGAATACGGCAGCCCGAGCTCGATCATGTCGACGCCCGCGTCGACGAGCGTCTTCGCCGCCGCGATCGAGCCGTCGACGTCCGGGAAGCCGACCGGGAGGTAGCCGATGAGGGCCGCGCGTCCCTCTGCCTTGAGCGCGTCGAGGCGCGCAGCGGTGCGGTTCACGCGGACGTCTCCTTCGCGTCGGTCCCGGTGCCCGGGTGGTCCAGAACGTCGAACCAGGTCGCCGCGGTCTCGACGTCCTTGTCCCCACGGCCGGAGAGGTTGACGAGGATCGTCGCGTCGGGCCCCAGCTCACGGCCGAGCTCGAGGGCGCCCGCGAGCGCGTGCGAGGACTCGATCGCGGGGATGATCCCCTCCGTGCGGCACAGCAGCCGGAACGCGTCCATCGCCGCCGCGTCAGTGATGGGCCGGTACTCGGCCCTGCCGATGCTCGCGAGCCACGAGTGCTCCGGACCGACCCCGGGGTAGTCGAGCCCCGCGGAGATCGAGTGGCTCTCGATCGTCTGGCCGTCCTCGTCCTGGAGCAGGAACGAGCGCGCGCCGTGGAGCACGCCCGTCGCGCCCTTCGTGATCGTCGCGGCGTGACGCTCCGTCTCGACCCCGTCGCCGCCGGCCTCGCACCCGACGAGGCGCACTGCTGCGTCGTCGAGGAACGCGTGGAAGATGCCCATGGCGTTCGACCCGCCACCCACGCAGGCGACGACGGCGTCGGGCAGAGCGCCGGTGAGCTCGAGCACCTGGGCGCGTGCCTCCTCGCCGATGACCTTCTGCAGGTCGCGCACCATCTCGGGGAACGGGTGCGGGCCCGCGACCGTCCCGAAGACGTAGTTCGTCGTCTCGACGTTCGTCACCCAGTCACGCAGCGCCTCGTTGATCGCGTCCTTGAGGGTCCGGGACCCCGCGGTCACCGGCACCACCTCGGCGCCGAGCAGGCGCATCCGCGCGACGTTGAGCGCCTGGCGACGGGTGTCCTCCTCGCCCATGTAGATGACGCACTCGAGCCCGAACAGCGCGGCTGCGGTCGCCGTGGCGACGCCGTGCTGGCCCGCACCGGTCTCTGCGATCACGCGCGTCTTGCCGATGCGCGTCGTGAGCAGCGCCTGGCCGAGGACGTTGTTGATCTTGTGGGAGCCGGTGTGGTTGAGGTCCTCGCGCTTGAGGACGATGCGCGCCCCGCCTGCGTGCGTCGCAAACCGCGGCACCTCGGTGATGATGCTCGGTCGTCCCGTGTAGGTCGCTGCGAGCCGGAGGATCTCCTGCGTGTAAGCCGGGTCCGCCTTCGCCTTCTCCCACGCGTCCGAGAGCTCGTCGAGCGCCGCGATGAGGGCCTCGGGCACGAAGCGCCCGCCGTACTCCCCGAAGTAGGGGCCGGTGGCCGCACGCAGGCGGTCGGGCGAGGGCACGGACACGGAAGGCCTCCTGGGCTCGGGGTGGGGAACGCGGGTCGTCAGCGGCGCACGGCGCGCAACGACGGATGGGAACCTGCGGCGACGAGGTCGGCGACGGACTGCCGTGGGGCGCCGTCGGTGACGAGCGCCTCTCCGACGAGCACCGCGTCTGCGCCGGCACGGGCGTAGTCCATGACGTCGTGCGGGCCACGGACGCCTGACTCGGCGACGCGCACGACGCCGTCCGGGATGAGCGGGGCGAGCCGGGCGAAGGTCGACCGGTCGACCTCGAGCGTCTTGAGGTTGCGGGCGTTGACCCCGATGACCCGTGCACCGGCGTCGACCGCGCGTGCGACCTCCTCGGCGTCGTGCACCTCGACGAGGGCGGTCATGCCGAGAGAGTGCACACGCTCGACGAGCGAGGTGAGCACCGTCTGCTCGAGCGCCGCGACGATGAGGAGCGCGAGGTCGGCGCCGTGGGCGCGCGCCTCCCACACCTGGTACGGGGTGACGATGAAGTCCTTGCGGAGCACCGGGACGTCGACGGCCGAGCGCACCGCGTCGAGGTCCGCGAGGGAACCGTTGAACCGGCGCTGCTCCGTGAGCACAGAGATCGCCGCGGCCCCACCCGTGGCGTACTCGAGCGCGAGGGCGGCCGGGTCGGAGATCGACGCCAGCGAGCCCTTCGACGGGCTGGACCTCTTGACCTCGGCGATGACCGCGACCGCGTCTTCCTGCCGCAGCAGGCTGAGCGTCTCCTTGGCCTCCGTCATCCGCGAGGCACGTTCCTTGAGCGCGTCCAGGTCCGTCGCGGCCTGTCTGGCCGCGAGGTCCTCGCGCACACCGGCGACGATCTCGTCGAGCACGGTCATGGCCCGCCACCTTCCGCTCAGCCGCCGCGGACGTGGTCGCGTCAGCGTCGGCGTGGTCCCCCGTGGGCTTCACCCACCTGCGGACCATCGTAGGCCCGCCCGTGAGAACCCCTGGACCGTGCCCAGAAGACGGACCCTCACCCCG
>JAFABT010000260.1 GCA_023425905.1 Actinomycetes bacterium
CCGTCAAGGCGCGCCGACGACACCCGCCGCCCGGCGGGCGTCCGGTCGCCACGGGGCGTCCCGCCACCACTCACGGCCTCAGCCCCGCAGCACGTCCGCGAGGTGCGGCGCGAGCGCGCGGAACGCCGTGCCGCGGTGGCTGATCGCGTTCTTCTCCTCGGCCGAGAGCTGGGCCGTCGTGCGGTCGTCGCCCTCGGGGACGAGGACGGGGTCGTAGCCGAAGCCTCCCGTGCCGCGCGGAGCGAACGCGAGCGAGCCCCGCAGCGCACCCTCCTCGACGTGCTCGGCACCGTCGGGCGTCACGAGCGCGGCCGCGCAGATGAACTGCGCGCCGCGCCGCTCGCGGGCGATGTCGGCGAGCTGCGCGAGCAGCAGCTCGAGGTTGGCGGCGTCGTCCCCGTGCCTGCCCGCCCAGCGAGCGGAGAAAATGCCGGGGGCCCCGCCCAGCACGTCGACCGCGAGCCCCGAGTCGTCCGCCACCGCGGGAAGGCCCGTGAACGCCGCGAGCGCCCGCGCCTTGATGAGCGCGTTCTCCGCGAAGGTCACACCGTCCTCGAGCGGCTCCGGCGCCCCGAGGTCCTTCGCCGAGACGACGTCGGCGGGGTCCAGACCCGGGACGAGCGGGACGAGGATCTGGCGCAGCTCGACGAGCTTGCCCGCGTTGTGCGAAGCGAGGACGAGCCGTGCGCTCACGCGAGCGCCTCGGCCTGCAGCCGGGTGAGCTCGCTCGTGCCGGCGAGCGCGAGGTCGAGCAGGGCGTCGAGCTCGGAGCGGCGGAACGGCGCACCCTCCGCGGTGCCCTGCACCTCGACGAAGGCGCCCGACCCGGTGACGACGACGTTCATGTCGGTCTCCGCGCGGACGTCCTCGACGTAGGGCAGGTCGAGGACCGGGGTGCCGTCGACGATGCCGACGCTCACGGCCGCGACGGAGTCCCGCAGCACGGTCGCGGACGCGGGGACGGCGCCCTGGGCGACCGCCCATGCCACGGCGTCAGCGAGGGCGACGTACGCGCCGGTCACAGCGGCCGTGCGCGTACCACCGTCCGCCTGGAGAACGTCGCAGTCGAGCACGATCGTGTTCTCCCCGAGGGCCTTGACGTCGACGACCGACCGCAGCGAACGGCCGATGAGGCGGGAGATCTCGTGCGTGCGGCCACCGATCTTGCCGCGGACCGACTCCCGGTCCGACCGGGTCGACGTCGCGCGCGGCAGCATCGAGTACTCCGCGGTGACCCAGCCGCTGCCCGAGCCCTTCTTCCACCGGGGCACGCCCTGGGTGAAGGACGCGACGCAGAGGACCTTCGTCGAGCCGAACTCGACGAGGACGGAGCCCTCGCCGGCGTCGAGGAACCTGCGGGTGATCGTCACGGGGCGCAGCTGGTCGGCGGCGCGCCCGTCAGCGCGAGAGAAGGGGGAGGTCATGGTCCGAGCCTACCGACCGGTCACACGAGGTAGACGTCCCCGGGGGAGGCGACGTCCACGGGACCGTCGTAGCCGTCCCGGGCGCACGCCACGGCCCGGTCCGCGTCGGCCCAGTGGCTCAGGTGCGTGAGGACGAGGCGGCGCGCACCCGTCCGTGCGGCCACCGCCCCCGCGCGCTGCCCCGTGAGGTGGATGCCGCGGTCGAGGTCCGGGTAGTCGTCGGGGAACCCCGCCTCGCACAGGAGGAGGTCGACGTCGCGGGCGAGGTCGTCGAGCGCCGGGCTGTCATCCGTGTCGCCCGTGTACGCGAGGGTCACGGTGCGACCCGGGTCGTCCTGCGACGGCCCGCTCACCCGGAACCCGTAGGCCTCGACGGGGTGCTCGACGCGCACCGGGACGAGCGTGAGGGGACCCACGACGACGGGGACGCCCTCGATGACGCGTCGGACGTCGTACTGCGCCGCGTGGCCCGTCGCCGGGTCGTCACCCGCGATCGCGGAAAGCCGCTCGGACGTGCCCGCCGGGCCGTGGACGGGCAGGCCGAGGACGGGGCCCCCGGGCCGGTAGCGCAGCAGGACCGTGAGCACGGCCATGTCCGCGACGTGGTCCGCGTGAAGGTGGGTGAGCGCGATCGCGTCGAGCTGCGCGGGGTCGCAGTACGCCTGCAGCGGCCCGCTCGCACCCGAGCCGAGGTCGAGGACGACGCGCCACGTGCGGCCCGCCTCGTCGTCGGCCTCGAGCAGGTAGCTGGACGCGGGCGACGTGGGCGAGGGGAAGGAGCCGGCGCACCCGACGACGGTGAGCCTCATGCGCCCGGCCCCGCGCTCACGGCGGACACGACGGGGACCGCCCCCGTCCGCGGCATCGCCGACGCGCCCTCGACCACCGTGACCTCCGGCCCGAGGAAGCGGCGCGCGAGCCGCTGGAAGCCCTCGGTGTCGCCCGTGGCGAGGAACCGGTGCCGGGGTGCCGGCGCGTCCGCGGACCGCTCGAGTCCGTGGGCGACGAGGGTCCGGTAGACGTCCTTCGCGGTCTCCTCCGCGCTCGAGACGAGCGTGACCCCCTCCCCCATGACGTAGGAGATCGCTCCGGTCAGCAGCGGGTAGTGCGTGCAGCCGAGGACGAGGGTGTCGACGCCCGCCTCGCGCACCGGGTCGAGGTACTCGTGCGCGGCAGCGAGGACCTCCGGTCCCGAGGTCACCCCGCGCTCGACGAGCTCGACGAAGCGCGGACAGGTCTGGGTCGTGAGCGCGAGGCCCGGAGCCACCGCGAACGCGTCCTCGTAGGCGCGGGACTCGATCGTCGCGCGGGTGCCGATGACGCCGATCCGGCCCGTGCGGCTCGCGGCGACCGCACGCCGCGCGGCGGGGAGGATGACCTCGACGACGGGCACCCCGCGACGCACCGTGTAGCGCTCGCGGGCGTCGCGCAGCATCGCGGCGGAGGCGCTGTTGCACGCGATGACGAGCATCTTCACACCAGCCTCGACGAGCTCGTCCATGACGGCGAGCGCGAGGCGGCGGACCTCGGCGATGGGCCTGGGACCGTACGGGCTGTGGGCGGTGTCTCCGATGTAGAGGAGCTCCTCGCCAGGGAGCTGGTCGAGCACGGCCCTCGCGACGGTGAGTCCCCCCACGCCGGAGTCGAAGATGCCGATCGGAGCGCCGTTCACACCCGCGATGCTAGCCCGTCGCCGCAGGGCCGGCTCCGGGCCGCGACGTGACGTTCGTCCCGTTTCAGCGGGGTGCGCGCAGCGAGCCGCGGCGTTCGTCAGCGGCCGTCACTCCTCGGCGGCGCCCGCCTCGAGCTCCTCCGTCATCGCGACCACGAGCGTCTCCTGCAGGTAGCCGAGCACCGCGAAGACGCTGCCCAGGTGGTAGGTCGCGAGCTCGTGCGGTTCGACGGGCGGCGGCCCCTGGACGACGTGGTCGAGCACGACCGAGTCCTCGTCCGTCTCGAGGCCGAGCCGGTCGGCGAGGACGAGCCGGACGTCGGTGAGCACCGCCGCGACCTGCGGGGCCTCCTCTCGGCGCACGACGAGGCGCCCCGTCTCCCCGAGGCCCGCGAGCGCGTCGGCGAAGGCCTGCGCCCGCTCGGTCTTCACCTGCCGAAGGTCCTCGTGCGTGAGCCGACGGAACTCGGCGGCGACGTCCACGTCGTCGAGCGAGGCGTCGGGGAGCAGCCGGCGCACCGCGGGGTCGGCCGGCGGCGTCACGGGGGTGAGACGGAACGTCCCGTGCCCCGTCGACTCCTCCGACGCCTCGTCGTCGGCGCCGTCTGCCGCCTCGAGCAGCAGCTCCGCGACCTGTCCGACGACGTCGGCGAGCACCGCGGCCTCGGCCGCGCCGATGCGTGCGACGAAGCCCGCCGGCCGGGCACGGAAGCCCTTCACGACGCGTCCGAGCGCTGCAACGTCGCCCACAGCCCGAAGGAGTGCATGGCCTGCACGTCGACCTCCATCGCCTCGCGGTTCCCCGACGAGACGACGGCCCGACCCTCCTCGTGCACCTGCCGCATGAGGCGCTCCGCCTGCGCGGCGGGCATCGAGAAGTAGCTGCGGAACACGAAGGCGACGTAGCTCATGAGGTTGACCGGGTCGTTCCACACGATGGTCAGCCAGGGACCCGACGTGCCCGTGACCAGGTCGGTCACGAGGTCGGGCTCAGCCACGGCGTGCATGCGACCAGCCTAGGCCTGCGCTGCGCCGTACGAGGGCGCCAGCCGCGCCGGGACGCACGCCTGCGGATACGGTTCGAGGATGAGCCCCAGCCCCTCGTCGCCGTCGACCGCGCTGCTCACCGACCGGTACGAGCTCACGATGCTCCAGGCCGCGCTGCACGACGGGACGGCCGACCGCCGCTGCGTCTTCGAGGTCTTCACGCGCCGCCTCCCGCCCGGCCGACGCTACGGCGTGGTCGCCGGCACGGGACGGGTGCTCGAGGCGATCGCAGACTTCCGCTTCGCCGCGGCCGAGCTCGATGCGCTCGCCGCGGACGACGTCGTCGACGACCGCACGCTCGCCTGGCTGGCCGGGTACCGCTTCACCGGGCAGGTGCGCGGCTTCGCGGAGGGCGAGGTCTTCTTCCCGCACTCCCCCGTGCTCGTCGTCGAGGGGACCTTCGCGGAGGCGGTGATCCTCGAGACCGTCATCCTGTCGATCCTCAACTACGACTCGGCCGTCGCGTCCGCCGCGTCGCGCATGACGAGCGCGGCCGTCGACCGTCCGTGCCTCGAGATGGGTTCCCGGCGCGCCCACGAGGGCGCTGCGGTCGCCGCGGCCCGCGCCGCGGTCGTCGCTGGGTTCGCGGCGACGTCCAACCTCGAGGCGGGGCGCCGCTACGGCCTGGAGACCGTCGGCACCGCCGCGCACTCCTTCACGCTGCTCCACGACGACGAGGAGTCGGCCTTCGCCTCGCAGGTCGCCTCGCAGGGCGCGGGGACGACGCTCCTCGTCGACACCTACGACACGATGCGGGGCGTCGAGCGCGCGGTGGCCGCCGCCGGGACCGGGTTGGGTGCGGTCCGCCTCGACTCGGGCGACCTCGGCTCGCTCGCCGTCGAGGTGCGGCGCAAGCTCGACGATCTCGGTGCGACGGCGACGCGGATCGTCGTGACCTCCGACCTCGACGAGTACGCGATCGCCGCGCTCGCCGCGACGCCCGTCGACGCCTACGGGGTCGGGACGTCCGTCGTCACCGGGTCGGGCGCCCCGACGTGCGGCATGGTCTACAAGCTCGTCGCCCGGGAGGGCCGCTCCGGCCGGCTCGAGCCCGTCGCGAAGGCGTCGACGAACAAGGCGAGCACGGGCGGGCGCAAGGTCGGCGCGCGGCGACTCGACGACGCTGGTCGGGCCGTGGAGGAGGTCGTCGTCACGGGTGACCCGGACGCGGTCGCCGCGTGGCGCTCCCCCGGCCCCGCGCTCCGCCCACTCATGGTCGACCTCGTCGTCGACGGCGCGGTCGACGAGGCGTGGACGGGGAGCGAGGGCGTCGCCCGGGCGGTCGAGCGGCACCGCGCGTCACGAGCCGAGCTGCCCCGCGGCGCGCGCCGGCTCTCGGCGGACGACCCTGCGCTCGCGACGACGACGCTGCTGCTCTGAGGGCGATGGCACTGCTCTGGGTGCACCGCAGCCACCGGCATAGGGCCGGGAGCTCAGCGGCCGACGAGGCCGAGGTCGAGCGCACGGATCACCGCGCGCGTCCGGTCCCGCACCCCGAGCTTGAGCATGAGCGCGGACACGTGGTTCTTCACGGTGCCCTCCGCAAGGTGGAGGGCACGGGCGATCTCCCGGTTCGACCATCCGGCGGCGAGCAGCCGGAGCACCTCTGTCTCCCGGGCCGTGAGCTGCACCTGGGGACCGGCCGGCACGGGCTCGTCGAGCTGACGGCCCACGAGCCGGTCGAGGACGCGGGCGGTGATCGCGGGCTGGACGAGGCGTTCGCCGCGAGCGAGCGTGCGGACCGCCTCGACGACCTCGTCGAGCGTCACGTCCTTGAGGAGGTAGCCGCGCGCGCCCGCCCGCAGCGCTGCGACGACGAGCTCGTCGTCGTCGAAGGTCGTGAGCACGAGCACCGCGGGCCGGTGCTCAGCCTTCGCGAGCTCCTCAAGCATCCCGATCCCGTCGAGCACGGGCATGCGCAGGTCGAGCAGCACGACGTCGGGCCGCTCGGCGGCGACGACGGCGAGGCCCTCCCGGCCGTCCGAGCCCTCACCGACGACCTCGACATCGGGCGCGAGGGAGAGCAGCGCGCGCATCCCGTGCCGGATGAGCGTCTGGTCGTCGACAAGGACGACGCGGATCACGGGACGTCACCCGTGGGGAGCGCGGCGCGCACCGTGAGACCCCGCCCACCATCGCCCGGGCGGACGTCGAGCGTGCCGCCGACCTCTTCGACGCGCTCGCGCATCCCCGTGAGCCCGTTCCCCGGAACGACGACACCCCCGACCCCGTCGTCGGCGACCTCGACGAGGAGCGTCCCGCGCAGGTCGCGCGCCACGGAGATCGTCACGCCGGTCGCCCCGGCGTGACGAACGGCGTTCGTCGCGGCCTCCTGGACGCAGCGCAACGCGACGTGGGAGACGCGGGCCGGGACGTCGGCGAGCCCGTCGCCGGCGAGGCCGCTGACGTCGAGGCTCACCGGCGGGTGCGGCACCGCTGCGACGACGGCCTCGAGCGCGGTGCGAAGATCGTGCACGTCGGGCTCGTCGCGGAGCGTCGCGACGACCTCGCGGACGGCGCCGAGCAGCGACTTCGCCGCGGTGCGGGCCGACTCGACATGCTCGTGCGCGGGCCCCTCGCTCAGGTGCGAGGCGACTTCGAGGTGGACGGCAAGTCCTGCCAGCTGGTGCCCGACGAGGTCGTGGAGCTCACGGGAGATGCGCAGCCGCTCCGCCGCCCGGCTCTGCTCGGCGAGGTCGTCCCGTGCGGCCCGGAGCTCCTCGTGCGCACGGGTGAGGCTCGCAAGCGCGGCGGCGTGCTGCGTGCGCAGCGCCCGCTCGGACGCCGCGTTGAGCCCCGTGTAGGCCGCGAACACGACGAGCCCTGCGTACAGCACCGTGAGGACGAGCGCGAAACCCGCCCCCTCGCGCACGAGGCTCCCCACCCCGATGACGACGACGAACCCCACGACGACGCCCGCGACGCCGCGGGCCGAGAGCATGAGACCCGCGGTCGCGGCGGCGACCGCGAGCGGCGCCCCGCCCATGCCGTCCCTCCCGTCGAGGAGGAACGCGGCCGGGGCGAGCACGAGCAGAGCGGGCAGCAGCACGCGCGCGCCGACCCGCTCGGGCACGGGCGCCAGGGCGAGCGCGACGAAGGTGACGAGCCCGAGCAGGTAGACCGCCCACCACGCCCCGTCCACGGGCCCGGCGGGGACGAGCAGTCCGTAGGCACCGGGCATCGCGTAGGCGGCGACGCCCGCGAGGCTGACGAGCACGCCCGAGCCCGCCTCCGCTGCGTCGACAGGGCTCGCGCCCGCACGTCCGCCCGGCTCGGTCATGCGCCCACCCTACGGAGCCGGCCGCGCCGTGACCCGTGCCAGACGTCATGCCCTGGCACCTCGCGAGGGGTGACGGGAGGCACTGTCGAGTGCCAGGCCGCGCGGTCTAGCGTCGACAGGGACGGGAACGGCTCGTCGCTCACCGCCCCGCGGTGCGAGCTCCATGAAGGGAGGCCAGGTGCACGCCATCGAGGCCCGCGGCCTGCGCCGCACGTTCGGCGACGTCGTCGCCGTCGACGGGATCGACCTCGTCGTCGACCCGGGAGAGGTCGTCGCGGTGCTCGGCCCGAACGGGGCGGGCAAGACGACGACGATCGAGATGCTCCTCGGCATGCGTACGCCGAGCGCCGGGACCATCCGCGTCCTCGGAGGCGCCCCCACCGACCCGGGCGTGCGCACCCGGGTCGGCGCGATGCTCCAGGACACCGACGCGCCACCGTCCCTCACGCTCGAGGAGGTCGTCGACCTCGTCGGCAGCTACTACCCGGTCCGGCTGCCCGCCGCGGTCGCGCTCGCCCGTGCCGAGCTCACCGACCAGGCGCGCAAGCGGGTGTCGCAGCTCTCCGGGGGGCAGCGGCAGCGCCTGTCCTTCGCGCTCGCGATCGTCGGCGACCCCGAGGTGCTCTACCTCGACGAGCCGACGGCCGCTCTCGACGTCACCGCCCGCAAGGAGCTGTGGTCGCACGTCGCAGACTTCGCGGCGCTCGGCCGCACGGTGCTGTACTCGACCCACAACCTCGCCGAGGTCGCCGGGACCGCGACCCGCGTCGTCGTCGTCGACCACGGCCGGATCATCGCCGACGGCACGCCGGAGACCGTCCGGCGCCTCGTCGAGGGCTCGACCGTCACCCTCACGACGGACGTCGACCCCGAGGTGCTCGCGGCGCTCCCCGGCGTCCGGTCGGTCGACGTCGACCACGACCCACGGTCGACCGGGACGCAGAGCCGCACGCGGCGGGTGACGCTCCACGTCGTCAACGCCGTTCCCGCGCTGCGGGCGCTGCTCGCCCAGCCCGGGACCGTGACGGATCTCGAGGTCTCCGAGGCGTCGCTCGAGGACGCGTTCCTCACCCTCACCCACCGCGCCGCCGACGTGGCGACCCCCCGCGCCGACGGCGCCGATCTCCAGGAGGCCCAGCGATGAGCGCCGTCACCCAGGCCCGTGCACCCGAGGTCGTCGCGGGCCCTGGGCTGCTGGGGAGCTTCGCCACGCAGGTCCGCTCGGAGGTCCTGCGCTACGTGCGGCTGCCGGAGTACTTCGTGAGCATCGTCATCTTGCCGGTCATCCTCTTCACGATGTTCGGGCTGCCGAACGCGGGCGACGTGCTCCCGGGCGGGACGACCGTCGTCGCGCTGCTGTTCGTGTCCTTCTCCTGCTACGGCGTCATCTCGCAGGCGCTGTTCTCCTTCGGTGCCGAGCTCGCGGAGGAACGGCAGAAGGGATGGCTCCGCAGGCTGCGCTCGACCCCGATGCCGATGTGGGTCTACTTCGGCGGCAAGCTCGCGCTCAACGTCGTGTTCTCCCTCGTGACGCTCGCGCTCGCCGCGCTCGTCGCGACCGCCGCTGGTGAGGCGTCCTTCGACCCGGGTCGGCTCGCGGCGACCGCAGGGGTGCTGCTCCTCGGGACCGTCGCGTTCTCACCGATGGGCTCTGCGATCGCGTACTGGGCGCGGCCCCGGGCGGCGACGACGATCGTCAACCTCGTCTTCCTGCCGTTGTCGTTCCTCTCGGGATTCTTCTTCCCCGTGAGCCAGCTCCCCGCGATCCTCCAGGACATCGCGCCGTGGCTGCCGACCTTCCACCTCGGACAGCTCGCCTGGCAGACCATGGCCCCCGCGAGCGACGTCGAGGCGTTCGGCGTCGCGACGCAGGGCTCGGTGTGGCTGCACGTCGGAGTCGTGCTCGGCTGGGGCGCGTTGTGCGCCGTGCTCACGGCGCTCGGTTACCGTCGCGAGCTCGACCGCGAGCGCGCCTGACCCGAGCGTCCCGGTCAGCCCGGCGCCTTCCGCACAGGTGCCCGCTCGGCGCACCGGACAGACGGAACGGGGGC
>JAFABT010000269.1 GCA_023425905.1 Actinomycetes bacterium
GAACATGTCTGCTCCGTCCTGGTGGGCGGGTGGGCAGAGGGCGCGTCGGTCGAGATGACGGGTGGAGCTCGCACGCGTGCGTCGAGGTGACGGGCCGACGAGGTCCGGGCCAAGGTTACCAACGCTCAGAACAGGTGCCCGACCCGCTGCCCTGCTCGGCTAGCGTGGCCGCGTGGATCCTCTGCGCCTGGTGTGCCTCTCGATCGTGCTCGCGGCGACGATCGTCGGGGTGCGCGTCTTCGCCCTCGGTGTGACGCGGATCATCCGGACCGTGCGGGTGGGGCGGGCGACCGAGCCCGGTCGGCTCGCGCCCGTGGGGACGCGGTTGCTGCGCGTGCTGCGCGAGCTCGTCGGCCACGGCCGCTTCCAGCACAAGCCCGTCGTGCGGGTCGCGCACTGGGCCGTCATGGTCTCCTTCCCGATCCTCTTCCTCACGGTCGTCACGGCGTACGGGCAGGTGCTCGACCCGCGGTTCGCGCTCCCCCTCGTCGGGCACCTCGCGCCGGTCGAGTGGCTCATCGAGGCGATCGCCTGGCTGTCCTTCGCGGGGATCGTCGCGCTCGTCGCGATCCGGCTGCGGCGCCCCCGGCGGTTCGCCGGGTCGAACATGGCTGCGGCGTACTACGTCGAGGCGACGGTCCTCGGCGTCGTCGTGTGCGTCCTCGCGCTGCGCGGCCTCGAGCACGCGCTCGCCGCCTCGGACCCGGCGACCGCCCACCTCGCGACGGCGTGGCACTTCCCGCTCACCGGGTGGATCGGGTCGCTGCTCGCGGACGTGTCCGTCGGGGCGCTCGAGGACGCGGTCGTCGTCGTCGCGACGGTCAAGCTTCTCGTGTCGATGGCGTGGTTCGTCGTCGTCGGGCTGCAGCCGACGATGGGCGTCGCCTGGCACCGGTTCCTCGCGCTCGTCACGGTCTACGCGCGGCGCGAGGCGGACGGCTCACCGGCGCTCGGGCCGCTGCTTCCGATCCGGGTGCCGGTCGCCGCTGACGAGGCGGCGGCGTCGGAGGGCGTTGCGGGGTCCGACGCGGCGCGGCCGGACGCGCTCGTCGTCACGGCCGAGACCCTCGAGGACCTGCCCGACGACGCCCGCCTCGGCGCGGGGGCGATCGAGGACTTCACGTGGAAGGGTCTGCTCGACTTCGCGACGTGCACCGAGTGCGGCCGCTGCCAGGAGGTCTGCCCCGCGTGGAACACGGGCAAGCCGCTGTCGCCCAAGCTCGTCATGACGAAGCTGCGCGACCACGCCGCGGCGACGGCGCCCTACCTGCGGGAGGGCTCGACCGAGCACCAGCTGCTCCCCGTCGTCGGGGTGAGCGGCGGTGGGGCCCCGATCACGCCCGAGGAGCTGTGGGACTGCACGACGTGCGGCGCGTGCGTCGAGCAGTGCCCCGTCGACCTCGAGCAGGTCGACGCGATCGTCGACATGCGCCGCTACCAGGTGCTCATGGAGTCGGCGTTCCCGGCCGAGCTGAGCACGATGTTCCGCGGCCTCGAGACCAAGCAGAACCCGTGGAACATGGCGCCCCGCGCGCGCCTCGCCTGGGCGAAGGGGCTCGACTTCCCCGTGCCGGTCATCGGCGTCGACGTCGAGGACGCGACCGGGCTCGACTACCTGTTCTGGGTCGGCTGCGCGGGGGCGTACGAGGACCGCGCGAAGGCGACGACCCGGGCGGTCGCGGAGCTGCTCGACACCGCCGGGGTGTCCTTCGGGGTGCTCGGCGACGGCGAGGCGTGCACGGGCGACCCGGCCCGCCGCTCCGGCAACGAGGTGCTCTTCCAGATGCTCGCCGCGCAGAACGTCGAGACGCTCGCCGAGGTCGGCGCGAAGGCGATCGTCGTCACGTGCGCGCACTGCTTCAACACGTTGTCGCGCGAGTACCCCCAGCTCGGCGGGCACTACGACGTCGTCCACCACACCGAGCTGCTCGACCGGCTCGTCCGCGAGGGTCGGCTCACGCCCGTGGCTCCGGGCACGACGGAGCCCGCGCCCGACGGCCCGACCGTGACCTACCACGACCCCTGCTACCTGGGCCGGCACAACAAGATCTACGCCCCGCCCCGCGACCTCCTCGGCGCCCTGCCAGGCGTCACCGTGACCGAGATGCCGCGCAACGAAGAGCGGGCGATGTGCTGCGGCGCGGGCGGCGCGCGCGCCTTCATGGAGGAGACCCGGGGAACCCGCATCAACGAGTCCCGCTCCGCCGAGGCGCTCGCGACCGGCGCCGACGTCGTCGTCACCGCGTGCCCGTTCTGCACCGTCATGCTCGGCGACGGGGTCACCGCCCTCACCTCGCGCGACGAGGACGCCACGCCCGTCGAGGTCGTCGACGTCGCGACGGTGCTGCTGCGGTCGGTCAAGCCCTGACCAGGTTCGACCTGTATGTTCGAGATCGAAGTTTGCTGGGCAACCGTGTAAGGGGGCAGTGGGATGCCAGAGTTCTACGACATCGCGTGGTCGATCTTCTTGACGACGCCCGTCGTCGTGATCGTGCTGGCCGTGAGGTCGTGGCTACGCGCCCGAACCGCCAAGCCGTCCGACCGACCGCGTTAGGGCCGGGCGCCGGACGGCTGTGGCCGGTCACTCCAGGGACGGCGGCGGACCGGCTGCGGGCGTCGACGCGTGTGAGGCCCTGCGTCGGAGCTCGAACGCCGGCAGGCCGCACGAGACGAGGAACGAGATCGCCCCGAGGGTGTCGTCGAAGTCCGCCGCGACGTGCCACGCGTAGACCAGCCCGGTCGCGAGGATCAGCCCCGCGCGGACCCACCCGGGCCTGAGCTTGTCGGGTCGCACATCTGCACCCTTCTCGTCGGCATCCGATCCACGAGCCGCCTCGCTCAACGCAGCGGGACGACGAGCCCTTCGTCGTCGACGACGACGCCGCCGACCGTACTGTGGAACGCGGTGACGAGGCGGTCCATGAGCGGGGCGACGCGGCCGCGCGCGACCCGGTGCTCGAGGGAGGGCCGTTCGAGGGCGAGCTCGTCGAGATCGTCCGGGGTCCACGTCACGCGGTAGGTGACGACCCCCGACGCGGCCCAGTCCTGGCCGGCGAGGATGCTCGGCAGCACCTCCTGGGAGCCGACCTCGACGCTGAGCGTGCCGTCGAGCTCGAGGTCGGCGACGACGCCGTAGCCGTCGAGCGCGGGCTCCTGGCTGAGGACCTCGATGTCGGCGCGTGCCACCTCCGCGGCGAGCTCGGCGCGCCACTCCGGGTCGAGGCGCTCGAAGGTGAGGCCGGCCGCGGCGATGGGGTCGCCCTTGGGGCCCGTCCAGGCGATCTCGTCGAGGTCGAGGCGTGCGGAGCGGAGCACGCGGCGCGCGACCGCGAGCGCGGCGTCCGGCTCGAGCCACACCGACGACCACAGCGTGCGGTCGAGCATGCTCAACGGGTCCGGCTCGAGGAGCGTCCCGGTGCCACCGACCCGGAGCGCACCACGGTGCAGCCGGGCGACGGCGAGCAGCCAGCGCACGACGCGCTCCTCGTCGCGGACCGGCAGCGCCGTGGCGAAGGCACGGGTGTAGCCGTAGAGGTCGTCGTCGCCGGCCTCGGCGGGCTCACCGCGCTCCTGCGGTCCGCGGACGTCGTAGGCGACCGCGGTGCCGGCGGGCAGGCCGAGCGCGGCGGCAACCCCGCGGTCGACCGCGTACGGGCCCGCGAGGACGGTGAGCCGCGACAGGCGCAGGGCGCGCACGCCCGGCTCGTCCTCGATCCCCGACGGCGACCACTTCGCGGAGCCGAAGCGGCTCACGGCGGCGCCCCACACGTCCTCGGGCTCGACGCCGGCGGGCAGGGCGAGCAGGTGCCGGGCCGGGGCGCCCGGGTCGCGCGCGAGCAGGTCGGCGAGGCTCGGCAGCCCCGCCGGCGCGGTGTCCGACGTCGTCACACCTGCGTCCGATGGAACCCCTGGGCGGAGCGCGACGCGGTCGGGCCGCGCTGGCCCTGGTACCGCGAGCCGTACACGGCCGAGCCGTAGGGGTTCTCGGCGGGCGACGTGAGGCGGAAGAAGCAGAGCTGGCCGATCTTCATCCCGGGCCACAGCATGATCGGCAGCGTCGCGCAGTTCGACAGCTCGAGCGTGACATGACCGGAGAAGCCCGGGTCGATGAAGCCCGCGGTCGAGTGCGTGAGCAGGCCGAGCCGGCCGAGTGAGCTCTTGCCCTCGAGGCGCGCGGCGATGTCGTCGGGCAGCGTGACCTGCTCGTACGTCGACCCGAGCACGAACTCCCCGGGGTGGAGGACGAACGCTTCGCCCTCCTCGACCTCGACGAGCCGGGTGAGATCGGGCTGGTCCTGCGCGGGGTCGATGACCGCGTACTTGTGGTTGTCGAACAGCCGGAACAGCTTGTCGAGCCGGACGTCGACGCTCGAGGGCTGGACCATCGCCGGCTCGTCGGGGTCGAGGCGGACGCGCCCGGACTGGAGCTCGGCACGGATGTCGCGGTCGGAGAGCAGCACGGGACCACGGTAGTGCGCCACACTGGGTGCTTGCGTCGCATCCGTCCGGGTGCGCCCAGATCGGCCCCCGCCGCCGCGTCGATCCTCACCCGGTCACGCGGGTGACTCCGACACGGGGGTCGACTATGCTGCCCGGAGGAGCATATGGGAGCGCTCCCGCACGACACCGCGGTCGGCCTCCCGCACCCCCTCCATCCCGACCCTGCGAGAGGTACCTTCCGATGCGCTTCGGCCACTTCGACGACGAGGCCCGCGAGTACGTCATCACGACGCCGCACACGCCCTACCCGTGGATCAACTACCTGGGCTCGGAGCAGTTCTTCTCGCTCATCTCCCACCAGGCCGGCGGGTACTCGTTCTACCGTGACGCGAAGATGCGTCGCCTCACCCGGTACCGCTACAACAACATCCCGACCGACGAGGGTGGCCGCTACTTCTACGTCAACGACGGCGGCGACGTGTGGACCCCGTCGTGGCTGCCGGTCAAGGCGGACCTCGACTTCTTCGAGACCCGCCACGGCATGGGCTACACCCGCATCACGGGCGAGCGCCGCGGCCTGCGCGTCGAGACCCTCTACTTCGTGCCCTTCGGCGAGAACGCCGAGGTCCAGAAGGTCACGGTGACGAACACGTCCGACGCTCCCAAGAAGGCGTCGCTGTTCTCCTTCGCCGAGTTCTGCCTGTGGAACGCCCAGGACGACCAGACGAACTACCAGCGCAACCTCTCGATCGGCGAGGTCGAGGTCGACGGCTCGGCGATCTACCACAAGACCGAGTACCGCGAGCGTCGCGACCACTACGCCGTCTACGGCGTCAACGCCGAGATCGCGGGCTTCGACACGGACCGCGACACCTTCGTCGGCGCGTACAACTCGCTCGGCGAGGCCGCCGTGCCGCGCGCCGGCAAGGCGACGAACTCGATCGCCTCGGGCTGGTACCCGATCGGTTCGCACGCCCTCGAGCTCGAGCTCGCCCCGGGCGAGTCCCGCTCCTACACCTTCGTCCTCGGCTACATCGAGAACCCGGACGAGGAGAAGTGGGCCGACGACGCCCACCAGGTCATCAACAAGACCCGCGCCCAGGAGCTCCTCGCGCGCTTCGCGACGACCGAGCAGACCGACGCCGCCTTCGAGCGTCTGCGCGAGTACTGGACGGACCTGCTCTCGACCTACTCGGTGAAGTCGACCGACGACAAGCTCGACCGCATGGTCAACATCTGGAACCAGTACCAGTGCATGGTCACGTTCAACATGTCGCGCTCGGCCTCGTTCTTCGAGACCGGGATCGGCCGCGGCATGGGCTTCCGCGACTCGAACCAGGACCTCCTCGGCTTCGTCCACCTCATCCCCGAGCGTGCACGTGAGCGCATCATCGACATCGCCTCGACGCAGTTCGCCGACGGCTCCGCGTACCACCAGTACCAGCCGCTCACGAAGCGCGGGAACAACGACATCGGCTCGGGCTTCAACGACGACCCGCTCTGGCTCATCGCCGGCGTGGCCGCCTACATCAAGGAGACCGGCGACGTCGCGATCCTCGACGAGCCCGTGCCCTTCGACAACGAGCCCGGCTCCGAGGTCCCGCTGTTCGAGCACCTCACGCGCTCCTTCGACTTCACGGTGAACAACCAGGGCCCGCACGGACTGCCGCTCATCGGCCGGGCCGACTGGAACGACTGCCTCAACCTCAACTGCTTCTCGACGACGCCTGGAGAGTCCTTCCAGACGACGGAGAACCAGGCCGGCGGCGTCGCGGAGTCGGTGTTCATCGCCGCGCAGTTCGTCCTCTACGGCGCCGAGTACGCCGAGCTCGCCGAGCGCCGCGGCCTCGCCGACGTCGCCGCGGCGGCGCGCGGACACGTCGAGACGATGCGCGAGGCGATCCTCGAGCACGGCTGGGACGGCAACTGGTTCCTGCGCGCCTACGACTACTACGGCAACAAGATCGGCACGGACGAGAAGCCCGAGGGCAAGATCTGGATCGAGCCGCAGGGCTTCGCCGTCATGGCCGGAGTCGGCGTGGGCTCGGGTCCGGACGACAAGAACGCCCCCGCGGTCAAGGCGCTCGACGCTGTCGAGGAGATGCTCGCGACCGACCACGGCATGGTGCTGCAGTTCCCGGCGTACACGACCTACCAGGTCGAGCTCGGCGAGGTCTCGACGTACCCGCCCGGCTACAAGGAGAACGGTGGCATCTTCTGCCACAACAACCCGTGGGTCATCATCGGCGAGACCGTCCTCGGCCGCGGCGCGAAGGCCTTCGACTACTACAAGCGGATCACCCCCGCCTACCGCGAGGACATCTCCGAGGTCCACCGCCTCGAGCCGTACGTCTACGCGCAGATGATCGCGGGCAAGGAGGCCTCCCGCCACGGCGAGGCGAAGAACTCCTGGCTCACGGGCACCGCGGCGTGGAACTTCGTCACGGTCTCGCAGCACCTCCTCGGCGTCCGCCCGGGCTACGACGGCCTCGTCGTCGACCCGCAGATCGGCCCCGACGTCCCGGAGTTCACCGTCACCCGCGTCGCCCGCGGCGCGACGTACGAGATCTCGGTGACGAACTCGGGCCGCGACGGCTCGCGTGCGACGCTCGAGGTCGACGGCGTCGCGATCGAGGGCAACGAGGTGCCGTACGCACCGGCCGGCTCGACCGTGAAGGTCCGCGCCACGCTCTGACCCGCTACGCCGACGAGGCCCGCAGCGTCCTGAGGACCTGCGGGCCTCGTCGCGTCCCGCCCTGACGCGGGGCTCCATCAACCCGACCCGCGACGGGTCGGTGCCGTGGCAGACTGCCCGGATTGCCCGCGCACCGACGCGCCGACGCGCCGACGAGGAGACACGCATGAAGGTCGTCATCACGGACGTCGCGACCGCTGCACGCCAGGCCGCCGACGTCATCGCGGAGGCCCTGCGCGGCCGCCCCGACCCCGTGCTCGGCCTCGCGACCGGCTCAACCCCGCTGCCGCTCTACGACGAGCTCGCCCGCCGCCATCGCGAGGAGGGGCTCTCCTTCGCGCACGCGCAGGCCTTCACGCTCGACGAGTACGTCGGCCTGCCGACGAGCCACCCGGAGCGATACCGCACGGTCATCGAGCGCGACCTCACCTCGCGCGTCGACCTCCGCCCCGACGCGATCCACAGCCCCGACGACACCGCGGAGGACCTCGACGCGGCCTGCGCGGCGTACGAGGCGCACATCGCCCGGGCGGGCGGCATCGACGTCCAGATCCTTGGGATCGGCTCCGACGGCCACATCGCGTTCAACATGCCCGGCTCACCGGCCTCGTCCCGGACCCGCATGACGACGCTCACCGAGCAGACACGCGCCGACAACGCGCGGTTCTTCGACGGCGCCGTCGACGCGGTCCCGCCGCGGGCCCTCACCCAGGGCCTTGCGACGATCATGGGCGCAGGGCACCTCCTCATGCTCGCGACGGGCGAGGCCAAGGCCGCGGCCGTCGCCCAGCTCGTCGAGGGCCCCGTCTCGGACCGCTGGCCTGCGACGATCCTCCAGCGGCACCCGCGGGTGACCGTTCTGCTCGACGAGGCCGCGGCGTCTGGCCTCGCGCTCGTCCACGCGTAAGGGCGATTGTGTCCTCCGGGGCCCCGCGAAGGTGGAATGCTTGGAACCGCTCCCGGTCCGCCCGCCCGACTCCTTCGCTCGCCTGAGCCCGCCGTCGTGCTCCGCCGGACCGCCAAGAACGTCGCGCCGACCACGCCTGCGCGACGAACCGTCGAACGAGGTGTACCTGGATGAACGAGATCGTCGTGCTGCGCTCTGCCCGCTGGGAGGTCGGGGTCCTGCCGAACAACGGCGCCTCGGTCGCGTACGGGCGCGCCCTCGTCGGCCAGGAGTGGCGTGACGTCATGCGACCCACACCCGCGGACCTCCTCACGGACAACGACTCGACCGCGAGCTACCCGCTCGTCCCGTGGTCGAACCGCATCGAGGACGCGCGCCTCGTCGTCGACGGCACGACGTACCAGCTGAGCCGGTCCTTCGCGGACGGCACCGCTATCCACGGCACCGCCCGCCGCTACCCGTGGACGGTCGTCGAGCGCACGGGCAGCTCCATCCGGATGCAGTTCTCCTCGGCGGGCCTCGTCGGCGTCAACTGGCCCTGGCAGTTCAGCTCCGAGATCACCTACACGGTCGACGGTGACGCGCTCACCTGGACGACGTCGGTGACGAACGACGACACGGTCTCCTGGCCCGCGGGCTTCGGACACCACCCCTACTTCCAGCGCCGCGTCCTCGCCGATCCCGCGGTGCTGCACACCCCCGGGGCGCTCGGCTACCCCGCGGTCGGCTGCCTGCCCACCGGCCCCGCCGCCACCCCCCGCCCCGACGCCGACTTCACGAGCCCGCGCCCCGTCGGCGACGCGTTCGTCGACGACATCTACGACCTCCGCGACGCAACCGGCCCGGTCACGCTCGACTACCCCGACGCCGACCTTCGCGTGACCATCACCCAGGACGCCCTCTACGGGCACCTCGTCGTCTACGTCCCGACGGACGCCGACATCCTCGCGGTCGAGCCGGTGACGAACGTCAACAACGCCTTCGCGCTCGCCGCGCAGGGCGAGACCGGCACCGGCCTGTTCGTCCTCGAGCCCGGCGAGACCCGGACGGCGAGCTTCACCCTCGCCCTCGGGCCCATCCCTGCCCCCGCGCTCGACGACGACGCCGAGTCCCTCACCGCGGCCCGGTGACGACAGGGGCGCCCGCCGCGGCCCCCGCTCCGACGCGACGTCGGACGGGGCTGCTGCTCGGCGTCCTCGGAGTCATGTTCGTCGCGGGTGCCGTCGTCCCGGCCGTCCTCGCCTCGCTGCCGACCCCAGAAGTCGTCCGTCCCGCGCCGCGGCTCACCGTCGTCGAAGACGCCCTGTGGCGTACGCCGCCGCGTGGCGGAGCGGTTGCGCTCGGGGGCGCAGTCGTCGTCGATGTCGCCCTCGACGCCGAGCCCACGGGGACGGACCTCTACGTCGTCACGCTCACCGTGCACGACGGTGACGGGACACCCGTCGCCACCTACGACGACGCGTTCACCGTCACCTCCGCGAGCGACCGACACGCCTTCCTCGTCTACGACCTGGTGCCGCGCGTCGACCTCGCCGACCCCGACGTCGACCTCTCGACCTGGTCGACGACCGTCACCGGGCAGGACGGCACGGTCATCTCCACCGCACGCACCCCGGAGGTCACGCTGTCCGACGCCTCCGTCTACCGCGACGACGAGGACGTCCTCCGGTTCCGCGGCACGGCCACCGTCGGTCCAGTCACCCGGCCGGCCCGACCGGACGAGGACACGTCGATCTGGGGCACGCTCATCACGCGCGACGCCGACGACGTCATCAACGGTGCAGCGCTCGTCTTCGTCGACCAGGATGCAGCCGGTGGCACGACCGAGCTCGACGGACCGCTGTTCACCTCCCGCACGACGAACCCGGCCGACTTCGTGCGGCTCGAGCTGTACTGAACGAAGGACGACCACGATGGTGCGCATCCCCAAGCTCCCCGACACCTACCAGGTCGGCGACGTCGTCAACGGGCACGTCCTCGACGAGCGCGGCAACTGGGTCCCGACCTCGCGCCGCGACACCCGCGCCGCCGTCGTGTCGACCGTGCCCGGCCTCGCCGAGGGTCGCCGCGCCGCGCGCGTCGGGAGCAGCGAGGCGGGGTGGCAGCGGGAGGCCAGCTCCGGGCAGGCGAGCCCCGTCTCGGGCGGGAAGCCGCTCCGCGGGGCAGGGACGGGGACGAAGCCTGCGACGGGATCCGCGACCGCCGGCCGGGTCATCGTCGCCGTCGTCGCACTCGTCCTCGCCGGGCCCGTGCTGCGAACCATCGTGGACGTCGGGTCGGACGTGCTCAACGACGGCGGCCCGGGGGGATACGTCGCCGACGTCGACCCGGGGTCGTGGGACGAGGACCCGGTCGTGACGGAGGACGAGGACGAGAGCACGGGCGGCTCGGGAGCCTCGGGCGACGTCGAGGGCGCGCTCGACTTCGAGGTCGTCGAGCACGCCACGTGGATCGAGGGTGAGTACGTGTCCGCGTTCGCCCTGATCGAGGCGTCGGGCATGGAAGACGAGGCCCTTCACTACGTCGACGTCACTCTGCGTAACGCCCACGGTGAGGTGCTCGGCTCCGCCTTCCGCGCGATTGTCGCCGAGCCCGGCAGCGAGCATGCGTTCTCGTGGACGATGCAGCCTGAGGTCGACGTGGTCGAGCCGTTCACGGTCGACGCGAGGGTCGATTCCGTGTTCGAGGCGGACGCGGACGACGCGGTGCCGGAGCACGGCGTGCGTGACCTCGCGATCGATGCGGACGGCCGGGTCACGGGGACCCTGCTGCTGGATTCCTCCAGCGCGATCGAGCACCCCTCGATGCTCGTCGTCGCCCGCGACGAGGACGGCACCGTTATTGACGTCGGCCGGCTCAGCGCGACGACGGCCGTCGTCGCGGACCAGGCCGAGGTACCGGCGGAAGGCTGGCTCTTCCGCGTCCCCAGTCCGGGCGATCTCGACGTCGAGCTCCTCGAGCTCTACCCCCCGAGCTAGGAGGCGCGCACGCCCCTCGTGCGGGTATGATGCTCGGTGCACGCAGGCGCTCGACGCCCGCGTACGCGGATGTAGTTCAATGGTAGAACTTCAGCTTCCCAAGCTGATAGCGCGGGTTCGATTCCCGTCATCCGCTCCGAGCAGGCGCTTCACCAGGCCCCGTCACGGGCCTTCTTCCACAGGATGAGACCGCTGTTGACATGCCCGCGTGGGCGCGCGGTCGATTCGTCCGGATCTCCCCCACAGGACCATCCACAGCTGTCCCCAAGGCGCAGGTCGCCGCGCACATGGCTGTGGACAGCGCATGGGGACAACCGTAGGTCGTACCCCCTAGGAATGACCGCCGTGTGACTTCCGCGCCCGTCGGTCACGCTCCCATTGGGCCGGTCCACCGCATGATCCACCGCCGTGTGCACACCCGCTGCGCCCAGTGCGCTCCAGGCAGAGCGAGGCGCGCCCCGGCGGCGCTCAGCGGTGCGTCACGACGCGGCAGTCGGTCATGCGGTCGTCATGAGCGCCCGCAGGCGGGAGTCGTCGACGAGGAACCCGTCGCCGTCGACGAGCGTCCCTCCCGCGACGGACAGGACAGCCCGCGCGGCTCGCGCCTGGAGCGGGCCGCACCGCAGCCGCGCGATGCGGTCGAGGCCGTCCGCGCCGGGGCCGCCGTAGCCCTCGGGCGCCTCGCGGTGCACCCGGTAGCGGAACGGCCCGTACTCGCGCCACGGGACCCGGGTGAGCGCGAGCGGCAGCTCGGCGGCCCGCGCGAACGACACTCGGACTATGCCGTCGTACTCGGTGGGCAGCGACAGCTCGTACGGCGCGATCCCCTCGTCCGGGCCGGGCGCCGAGTCGATGCGCGCGTCTGCGCCCGCCTGGTGCAACGCGGCGACGAGCACCCCCGGTGCGATCGCGTGCGCGGAGAACACCACGAGATCGGGCGCGCCGCCGTGCACCGGCACGGTCACGGACCCGTCCGGCGCGACGATCGCCCCGCCCGCCCGGCGTGCGGCCGCGACGAGCCACTGCGCGACCCGAGGTTCGAGCGCGAAGGCGGCGTCGGACGACGACGATCCTGGCTCGGGCCTCCGCGTCGTCGTGGCGACGTCGAGCACCGCGGTCGCCTCGGGCGGCACACCGGCCGCGCGCGCGAACGCCGCGTCGACCTCTGACGGGCCGAGGAGGTGCAGATCCCAGTCGAGTCCGAGGACGCCCGTGAGCGGCGCGACCTCCTGGACCATGCCGCGGAACCGCGCACCGGACACGGGCCGCGAGCGCCGCACCGCCGCGTCGGGACTCTCCGGCTCCCGGACCCACGCCGCTTGGGGGAACCACGCGGCGCTGAGGGCGATCAGGTCGGTGTGAGGAGGGACGACGAGCCGCCAGCCGCTGGGCACGGGCTCGACGCTCGACCCGGGCGGGGCGCTGGCGAATCGCGTGGGCGCGTGTCCGGTCGATGGTGCAGAGCCCGCGAACGGCGAGGGGATGATGCCCGCGAGCGGCGTGGCCGCGGCGTCGACGACCAGCGGCGCGGGCCCGGCCTGGGGCGAGGATGCGGAGCCGACGACCAGCGGCGCGGGCCCGGCCTGGGGCGAGGGCGCGGATGCCATACGTGGCGGGAACCCGGAGGTGCCCGCGGTGGGGTGGATGGCGGGCGGCGTCATGCGTCGACGCCATGGCCGCCGTGCTGCGGGAACGTGTCCGATCGGCTCACGTGCAGCCTCCTTCCGCTCGAGGGCGTCGCAAGGAGTGTCCCGTCCGGATGTTTCCCCGCCCCACGGCCCACGTAAACCCCCGGTAAACCCGCCCCCACCCGACACCCGGCCCCGCGCAGCCCCGGCCTCCCAATCGGCCCCGGCACCCACTCAGCCCCGGGGTTCACCCGCGAGGCGGCTGTTCTG
>JAFABT010000069.1 GCA_023425905.1 Actinomycetes bacterium
TCCTCGAGCAGCCCCAGCCCGATGCTCTCCCGGGCGATGAGCTCGAAGCGTGCGAAGTCCTGGAACCCCGCCGTCACCCGCGTGCGCCACGCGACCGGGTCGATGTCGCTCAGGTCGACGCCGTCGACGCGGACCCGCCCCGCAGCCGGCTCGTAGAACCGGCAGAGCAGCTTGACGAGCGAGCTCTTGCCCGCCCCGTTCTCGCCGACGATCGCGACCGTCGCGCCCCGGGGCAGCGCCAGGTCGACGTCGCGCAGCACGACGCGGTCCGTCCCCGGGTAGGAGAACGTCACGCCCTCGAGCGTGAGCCCGCTCGTGAGGGACTCGGGCGCGGGCGCCGTGCCGGACGCCCGCTCGGAGCGCACGAGCTGACGCACCCAGTCGAGGTCGACCATGGTCCGCGCCGCGCGCTGCAGCTGCTGCAGCACCGTGACGACGGCCGTCACCTGCTGGTTGACCTGCGCGGCGAGCGTGATGACGAGGACGACCGCACCGACCCCGCGGTCACCGGCCACCGCGGCCTGCACGACGAGCAGCGTCGCACCCACGTAGGCGGCGGCGAACACGAGCTGGCCGCCCGCGCGCCACCAGGCCGCCCGGACCTCGCCCGCCCAGATCGTCGTCGTCGCGGCGTCCCACGCCCTCGTGTAGCGCGCGGCGAGCCGGTCGACCGCGCCGGTGACGCGCAGCTCCTTGGCCGCCTCGGCGTCGGTGGCGACGTCGAGCAGGTGCCGGGCCTGCCGGTTGCGCTGCGCCGCCGCCTCGCGTGCGTCCCCCTTGACGTCCTCTGCACGCCGGCCCGCGATGAGCGACGGCACGGCCGCGAGCGGCAGCAGGAGGAGCCACGGGTCGAGCTGGGCGAGGAGCACCCCGGTGACGGCAGCGGCGATCGCGATGCCGATCGAGGACAGCAGCGCCTCCATCGACCCCCATCCGGCGCGGTGCAGCTCGGTCCGGACGACCTCGAGGCGGTCGGCGTGCTCGGGCCGCTCCTGGTGGGCGAGCCCGACCGACCCGTTCGTGAGGGCGACGAGGTCGCGCTCGAGCCGGATGAACGCGAGGTCACCGAGCTCGAAGTAGGCGATGTGCGCGAAGTGGCCCGCCGTGAGAGAGGCGATGACGAGCCCCGCGACCAGGAGCGCGGCGAGCGTGGCCCCGCGCGCGTCCCCCGCGACGGCGTTGTCGACCGTCGCGGCGATCGCGGGGGCGGCGAGCGGCATCGAGACGGCCTGCAGCACCATGAGGACGAGCGAGAGGGCGAGCTTGCCCGGGCTCGTGCGCCAGGCCAGCTCGAACAGGGCGAGGGTTCCCTTGATGGACGTCTTCATGAGAGCACCTCGGCATCCTGCGTCGCGTCGTCGGTCGTGCCGTCGGGGTCCGCGCCGAGCTCCAGCTCTGCCGCCTCGTCGAGGCTGAGCCCGACGTCGTCGTACCGCTCGGCCTGCAGCCGGAACAGCCGCGCGTAGCGCCCGTCGGCGGCCACGAGCTCGTCGTGCGAGCCGCGCTCGACGACCCGTCCGGCGTCGATGACAACGATGTCGTCCGCGTGGCGCACCGAGGAGAACCGGTGGGAGATGAGCAGCGTCGTCGCGCCGCGCGTGAGCTCGTGGAAGCGGGCGAAGAACGCGGCCTCAGCCCGGACGTCGAGGGCCGCCGTCGGCTCGTCGAGCACGAGGACCCGCGCACCGGCGTCGAGCGCGTAGAGCGAGCGCGCGATCGCGACGCGCTGCCACTGCCCACCGGACAGGTCCCTGCCGTCGGCGTACGCCCGCGACAGGACGGTGTCGAGGCCGTGCGTCGTGTCCTCGAGGACGGGCAGGATCCCGGCGGACTCCGCCGCGGCCAGGGCGCGGTCGCGGTCGACGGGCGTCCCGGCGGCTCCCATGGCGATGTTCTCGAGCGCGGACATCTCGTAGCGCGTGAAGTTCTGGAACACGACGCTCGTGCGCCGGCGCCAGTCCACGACGTCGAGCGAGGCGAGCGGGGCACCGTCGACGGTGATGCGGCCCCCGCTCGGCTCGTGCAGCCGTGTGAGCAGCTTGACGAGCGTCGTCTTGCCCGCGCCGTTGACCCCGACGACCGCGGTGCAGCGACCCGCCCGCAGCTCGAGATCGAGCCCGTCGAGAACCGCGTGCTCGGTGCCCGGGTACCGGAACGTCACGCCCTCGAAGCGGATCGCGTCGTGCGGCGCCCCGTCCGGCACGGCGTCGCCCGGGATGGGGGCGTCAACGCCCACGGCCGCCTCGAACTCCTCGAGCGCGGTGAGCGACTGCATGCCGTACTGGGTGGGCACGTCGGACTCGAGGTAGTACTCCCCGAGCAGCAGCGCGGAGACGGTCGCCTGGATGCCGAGCACGAGGCCGGTGAGCGAGACGTCGCCCGCGGCGGCCAGCCCGGCCATCGCCGCGAGGACCGCCATCGCGATGCCCAGGCCGATGACGGTGATGACGACGTACGGCCACAGGTAGATCGCGCGGCGGCGGCGCGTGACGGGCGCGAGCATCTCCTCGACCGTCGACTGGTAGCGGTCGCCGAACCAGTCCGTGATCCCGAAGACCCGCAGCTCTTTGGCCGCGGCCGGGCCGAGTGCGACCTCGCGGAGGTACTCGGACCGCCGACGCGGCCCGATGACGGTGCTCCACACCTGGGAGTACTTGCGCAGCCCGCCGCGCTGCCCGTAGCGGAACACCATCGTCGCGACGACGACGCCCACACCCGCGACCCACGTCGTCACGACGCCGACGAGCACCGCGAAGCCGACCAGCCGTGAGTAGCGCGCGACGAGCGCGAGCAGGCCCGCACAGGCCGCGCCCGGCGTCTGGCCGTCTGAGTCGAAGGTGCGACGAGCCTCGGAGAGGGCCTCGAGCGCGGTCTTGTCCTCGAGCGGGCCGATGCCGACCGAGGCCAGGCTCGCCCGGAGGAGGCGTTCACGGAGGCGGCCGTCGACCCGCCTGGCGAGCCGGACACCGAGGGCGCCCCGCACCGGGGTGAGGATCTGCTGCAGACCGAAGGTCGTCGCCGCGACGACGAACGCGGCGACGAGCGCCGACCACGCCGCCGATCCCACGCCCCCGTCGACCGCAGCCGGGACCCGCCCGACGACGACGCCCGAGGCGACGACGAACGCGACGGGAAGCAGCCCGAGGACGAGGTCGAACACGACGAGCCCTGCGACCGGTGCGAGGCCGCCGGTCGGGAGCATCCGCAGGATGCGCAGCCGCGGACGGACCGCCGTGCGGATCCAGGTGCGCCACATGGCGCCAAGGCGCCCTTGGGAGCGCTCCCCCGTTGCCGTCCCGTCCACGTCAGCCATCGTCGACCCCCGTCATTCGGCACAGATCGGACGCCTGCGCCATCGGTCATCCTGCTCGGAGCCACCGACACGCACCTAGGTGTTTTCTCAGCACCCGGTCATGGCCTTCCCGACCTGCGCGCGCCACAGCGTCTGCCGTGACTTACCCTTCTCTCGCGAGGGGAGTACTTCCCAGCACCGACCCGGTCATCACGGCGCGCCAGCGACCTCGGGCGGTGGTCCTGCGGTGCAGGGCGAAGGAGACCTCGAGGCCCCGCCCGTCCCCTCGAACGGAGACCTCGTGCTCACCGCTGCCAGCGACCCCTCGACCGTCCTCGCCTCGATCGGCACTCCCGCACTGTGGACGTGGACGATCGTCGGCGTCCTCGCCCTCCTCGTGCTCGACTTCCTCCTCACCCGACGCCCGCACGAGGTGTCGATGAAGGAGGCGCTCGGCTGGAGCGCGTTCTACATCGCGCTCCCTCTCGCGTTCGGTGCCTGGCTCTGGAACGGCTTCGGCTCGAGGATCGGCATCGAGTACCTCACCGGCTACCTCGTCGAGAAGTCGTTGTCGATCGACAACCTCTTCGTGTTCATGCTGCTGCTGTCCGCCTTCGCGGTGCCCGCCGCGCTGCAGCAGCGCGTGCTGCTCTACGGCATCGCGGGTGCGCTCGTGCTCCGTGGCATCTTCATCGCGCTGGGCGCGGCCGTCCTCGCGAACTTCTCCTGGGCGTTCCTCCTGTTCGGCGCGATCCTCCTGCTCACCGCGGTGAAGATCCTCCGCGACCAGCTCAAGGGCCCGCGCCACGACGTCGACGTCTCCCAGCTGCGCTCGGTGCGCGTCATCCGTCGGTTCATGCCGGTCACCGAGGACTACCGTGGCCCGCGCATGCTGGTCCGGGAGGGCGGGCGCCGCTTCCTCACGCCGCTCGCGGTCGTCGTCGTCGCCGTGTTCGCGACGGACGTCGTCTTCGCGGTCGACTCCGTCCCGGCGGTGTACGGCATCACGGGCGACCCGTTCCTCGTCTTCGCGACGAACGCCTTCGCGCTGCTCGGGCTGCGCGCGCTCTACTTCGTCCTCCAGGGGGCGCTCAGCAAGCTCGTCCACCTCGGCTACGGCCTCGCGGCGATCCTCGCGTTCATCGGCGTCAAGCTCGTCCTGCACTGGGCGCACGGCGAGTGGGCCGGCGTCCCGACGATCCCGACGCTTGCCTCCCTCGGCGTCATCCTCGCCGTCCTCGCGGTCGTCACCGCGACGAGCCTCTACGCGACGCGCGGCTCCGATGGCGACGCCCACCTGTCCACGCACCTCGTCGACTTCCGGCGGGACCACGACGGGGACGGCGCCGGGGACGGTGAACCGGCCGCGGCCCGCGGCGACGGCGACGCGGCGAGCAGCGGCCGCTGATCATGGCCCCCTCGGCGAGCTCCGTCGTCCGCCGCGCCGTCGTCGTCGACGACGAGGTGCCGCTCGCCCGCCTCGTCGCGGGGTACCTCGAGCGGGACGGCTTCGCCACGACGCTGTGCCACGACGGGGCCGAGGCCGTCGACGTCCTACGGTCGACGGACCCGGATCTGGTCGTGCTCGACCTCGGCCTCCCGAGCCTCGACGGCGTCGAGGTGTGCCGCGAGCTGCGCACCTTCTCAGACTGCTACGTCGTCATGCTCACGGCCCGCAGCGAGGAGGTCGACACGCTCGTCGGTCTGTCCGTCGGCGCCGACGACTACCTCACCAAGCCGTTCAGCCCGCGCGAGCTCATGGCACGCGTCGCAGCCCTCATGCGCAGGCCCCGACGCGGCCCGACCGCCGCGGCTGCCGCGCCGAGCGGGACCGTGCTCACGGTGGGTGACCTGCGGATCGACGTCGACGGCCGGGAGGTGCTCCTCGACGGCCGGGACGTCCCGCTCACGCGCACCGAGTTCGACGTGCTCGCCGCGATGGCGGCGCGCCCCGGGGCGGCGCTCAGCCGTCGCGCGCTCATCGACGCGGTGTGGGGGCCGGGCTGGTACGGGGACGAGCACCTCGTCGACGTCCATGTCCTCCACGTGCGGCAGAAGCTCGGCGACACGGCCGAGGCCCAGCGCTACGTCCGCACGGTGCGCGGCGTCGGGTACCGCATCGGGACGGGCGCATGACAGGGCGTGGACCGGACGCGGCTGCCGACGCCGACGCCGACGCGCAGCGGATCGCCCGGCCTCGGTGGGGTCTCGCCGCGCGCCTCCTCGGGGCCCTCGCGATCGTGCTGGCGACAGCTGCGGTCACCGCGTGGCTCGTCGCCTCTGCCGTGGGTCCGGGCCTGTTCCACGAGCACATGGTGCGCGCCGGCCTCGCCGACCACGACGCCGCGGTCGTCCATGCCGAGAGCGCCTTCTACGACGCGTCCACGGTCTCCCTGGGCCTCGCGCTCGGGGCGGCGGCGCTCGCGTCCGCGGCGGTGAGCCTCGTCCTGACCCGGCGCATCGGCCGCTCGATCGACGCGGTGTCCTCGGCCGCCGCACGGATCGGCGCGGGCGCGTACGACTCCCGCGTGCCCGACGCCCGTCTCGGGACCGAGTTCGACGACCTCGCCCGCTCGTTCAACGCGATGGCCGTGCAGCTGCAGCAGGCCGACCAGCTCCGCGCGCGGCTGCTCGCCGACGTCGCCCACGAGGTGCGGACCCCGGTCGCGACGATCGCCGGCTACCTCGAGGCGATCGAGGACGGCGTCCAGCACCTCGACGCGACGACGGTCGCGGTGCTGCGGGAGCAGGGCGCGCGGCTCACCCGGCTCGCCCAGGATCTCGCCGCGGTGACCCACGCCGAGGCGGGCGACCTTGCTCTCCACCTCGAGGCGTGCTCGCCCGAGGAGGTGCTGGACGCGGCCGCGAGCGCTGTCCGCGAGCGCGCCGCGCAGGCAGGGATCGACGTCCGCCTCGAGGTCGCCGTCGACCTGCCGCTCATCACGGCTGACCGGTCACGCCTCGCGCAGGTCCTCGACAACCTCCTCACGAACGCGGTGCGGCACACCCCGCGCGGCGGGTCGATCTCGCTCGGGGCGGGGCGCGTCGACATGGGGGTCGCCCTGCACGTGACCGACACCGGCGAGGGCATCTCCGCCGAGCACCTGCCCCACGTCTTCGAGCGGTTCTACCGCGCCGACACCGCGCGGGACCGGGCGCACGGCGGGTCCGGGATCGGCCTCGCGATCAGCAGAGCGCTCGTCCACGCGCACGGTGGCACCCTCACGGCCCGCAGCGACGGGCCGGGTGAGGGTGCCACCTTCACGGTGACGCTGCCTGCGCCGTGACGCGGGAGGGCGTCGTCAGGGCAGCGACGTCACGCTCAGTGGGTCATGCCGTCCATGACGCCGCCGTCGTCCATCACATGGGTCGGTTCCCAGCCGCCGACGGCCGGGTCGAGCATCCCGGCGATCATCGCGACGTGGGCGACGACGAGGAACAGTCCGACCATGGTCGCGTGCACCTTGAGGCGTCGCTGGCCGTCCCACCCTGCTCCCCACACCCGGGTCTCGAGCAGGCTCATGCCGAGCAGCGGCACGAGCCCCAGCAGGTAGAACCCGACGGCGACGACGTCGACCCACCCGCGCCAGGCGCCGCTCGTCGTGAGCGGGACGACGGCGTGCCGCAGCAGGTAGGCGACGACGCCGAGGAAGTAGAACCCCGCGACGAGTCCCGCGTAGCGGTTGAGCCCTGCGACGACGGGGTGGACCGTGCGACGAAAGAGGATCGCAAGCTCGGTCACGGCGATCGTCTCGGCGAGGATGACCGGGACCGCCATGAAGAGCAGGAGGTTCCACGGCTGGTTGGCGGCGAGCAGGCCCATGTAGTGCGTCGAGCCCATGTCCTCGCCGGCCGGCCATGCGGGCAGGGCGAGCGCGACGGCGACGATCGCGAGGCAGGCGACGACGACGGCCGCGACACGCGCGGGGCGGCCCCGGTCTCCCGGCTGGGGCGTGATGGGGCCGGGAGGTGCTGCGGGTGCGGCGTCGGCTGCGGTGGCGACCATGAGGAGTTCCTTCGTCGGGCGTGAGGGCGCCGGACCGTCCGCCGCCGGTTCCCACTGTGGCGGCCCGACGCCCTCCGCCGGCCCGCGGAACGATGAAGAGTCGATGAAGCCGTTCCCGGGCGGGACCTCGGGGCGGCCGCCTTCATCGAACCTTCATCGCCGGCCGCCCGTTCGAGGAGATCGTCGGGTGAGGATGGCTGCATGCGTACCCGACTCCCCCTCACCCTTCTTGCCGCCACGACCCTCGCCCTGGTCACCGCCTGCTCCCCGGCTACGTCGCCGGGCCAGGCGGCCTCGCCCGCCGCACCGCCGTCGGCATCGGCGCCCGTCGCGACCCAGGACGACGCGGTCCTCGCTGCGCTCGGCCTCGACGGGCTCACGGGCGCCCAGATCGTCGAGCGCCTCGATGCCTCGCCCGAGGCGCGGCCGCTCGCGATGACCGCGTCGGTCCGCGAGGACGCGGTCCTCGTCGGCGACGGCACGACGGAGGTCGCCGTCCCGCTCGAGGACGGCAGGTTCTACGTCTCGATCGCCCCGTACGTCAGCGGCACGCACGAGTGCTACTTCCACTCCCTCGCGACGTGCCAGGGCGAGCTCGCCGGTGAGGACGTCGAGGTGACGATCACGGCGTCCGACGGCACCGTCCTCGTCGACGAGGCCGCGACGACGTACGCGAACGGCTTCGTCGGCTTCTGGCTGCCCGAGGACGTCGAGGGCACGATCGAGGTGCGCCAGGGCGAGCTCGCCGGCTCGGTGCCGTTCAGCACGACGCCGGGCAGCCCGACGTGCGTGACGACGCTCAAGATGGCGTGAGCGTCGCGCGTCTGACGCGTGGGTTCGCGTAGGCGCATCACCGGGGCGCGTCCAGCCAGGGCCGCCTCATATGACACATGAAGGCTCAGACCGATATCATCGGTACATGACGATGACTACTTGGGCCGCCCTCGCACTCGCGCTGTACGGGGTCGGGCTGGTGACGACCTTCGGTGTGCGCACCTGGAGCCACTGGCGCGCGACAGGCACCTCGGGCTTCCGCGGGCTCTCCGGCGCGGTCGGCTCACTCCCCTGGTGGGGCGGGGTGCTGTTCGCCGGCGCCCTCGTGCTCACCGCCCTCGGCCTCGCGCTCGCGACCACAGGCGCCACCCCTGTCATCGAGGCCTCTGCCGCGCTTGCCTGGGCGGGACTGACGCTCACGGTCGCGGCGTTCGTCGGCGTCGTCCTCGCGCAGAGCGGGATGGGCACGTCGTGGCGCATCGGGGTGGACGCCGCAGAACGCACCGCCCTCGTGACCGCCGGTGCGTTCGCGCTCGCCCGCAACCCCGTCTTCACCGCGATGTGCGCCGCCCTCGTCGGCCTCACCCTCATGGTGCCGGCGCCACTCACCCTCGCCGGGCTCGTGTGCCTCGTCGTCGCGGTCGAGCTCCAGGTGCGCGCGGTCGAGGAGCCCTACCTCCTGGCCACCCACGGCGACGAGTACCGGGCCTACGCGGCCCGCGTCGGACGGTTCATACCCAGGGTCGGGCGCCTCCGCTCTCCGCAGGAGCAGCGGGCCCTGCGCTAGGCACGTCGGAGCAGGACGAGCTCGGGGACGATCGTCCTGTCTCCCCCGGCTCGCCGAGGTATCATCGCCCTGTGACGATGACTGCGCTTCCGGCGGCCGAGGTCGAGCGCCTGACCCGCCGCGGGCTGCGCCTGGCGCAGATCACGGTCGCCTACAACGTCGCCGAGGGTGCCGTCGCGATCACCGCGGGAGTGCTCGCGGGCCTCGTGTCCGTCATCGGCTTCGGCATCGACTCCGGAATCGAGTCGATCGCTGCAGTCCTCGTGGGACTGCGCCTCGCCGCGCGGCTGCGGCACGGCCACGCCGACGAGGCCAAGGAACGGCTCGTCCTGCGGGCCGTCGCGGTGACGTTCTTCGTCCTCGCCGCGTACGTAACGTTCGAAGGCGTCCGCAGCCTCGTCGACGGCGAGCGGCCCGACACCTCCACCGTCGCGCTCGTGCTCCTCACCGCGTCACTCGTCGTCATGCCGGTGCTCGCTGCCGCCAAGCGACGCGTCGGCCTCGCGCTGCACGACAACCTCATCCTCGCCGACGCCGCCGAGACCCGGATCTGCGTCCTGCTCAGTGCCTCGACGCTCGCCGGCATCGCCCTGTTCCAGCTCACGGGCGCCGCATGGCTCGACCCCGTCGCGGCCTTCGTCATCGCCGCCTTCGCGGTGCACGAGGGCAGGGAGGCGTGGGAGGGCGAGCTTGCCGAGGACGACGACGACTGAGATGCGAACGCAGAAGGCCCCGACCCGGAG
>JAFABT010000329.1 GCA_023425905.1 Actinomycetes bacterium
GCCAGCACGAGAAGCTCGGGGTCCAGGTGGACCCCGAGCTTCTCGGTGAGTTCAGGAGCGTGAGCTACGACCACGACGGGCGACGACTCAGCGCGAACGGGCCTCAGCCCGCGTGCTCGGTGCGGAGCGCCTCGGCGTAGCTGCGGTTGTTGTACGCACCGCAGGTCGGGCACGCCTGGTGGGCGAGCTTGTTGCCCTTGCACTGGGGGCAGGTCGTGAGGGCGGCGGCAGTGGTCTTCCACTGCGACCGACGCGCACGGGTGTTGCTGCGCGACATCTTGCGCTTCGGAACAGCCACGGCTAGCTCTCTTTCGTCTCGTCAGGCTCGCGCAGCGTGCTCAGTGCAGACCAGCGCGGGTCCAGGATCTCATGCGAGTGGTCCGGATCCTCTGCCAGGTGCGCTCCGCAGACGGAACACAACCCGGGGCAGTCTTCCCGGCACAACGGTTGGAAGGGTAGCGCAGTCACGACCGCGTCCCTCAGCACGGGCTCGACGTCGATGAGGTCGTCGACGAGCTCGTACCGGTCCTCGTCCTCGTCGCCTTCAGCGTCGGCAGCCGCAGCACGCTCGGGGTACACGAACAGCTCCGCGACGGGAGCGTCGATGAGCTCGACGACCTCGTCCAGGCAGCGTCCGCATTCCCCGACGGCCCGACCACGCACGGTTCCGGAGATGAAGACCCCCTCCATGACGGCCTCGAGACGCAGTGCGAGCTCGAGATCGTGTCCGGCGGGGATGCCGATCATGTCGGTGCCGAAGTCCTCGGGGGCGGGGACGGTGAGCTCCACGGGTCGCATCGATCCGGGTCGTCGACCGAGCTCGTGCGTGTCGAGCACGAGCGGCGAACGAGGATCGAGGTGCGAGTGGGGCTCCACGGCTCCGCTGACTTCCGATCGAACGTCCGGCCCGAGAGCGCGGCGAGCTCGATCTGATGAGGTGGTGAGGATCGGCACCTGCACGACAAGCAGGACCAGCGGTCGATCTTACGGCATCGCCCACCGCGCGCCCAAACCGACGACGTGAGCCTCCTCACGTCCCGCAGTCACGAGCAGGCGGCCCGGACGCAGATCAGCCCGGCTCGCCCAGCTGCCCCGCGAGCTTCGCGCGCCCGGCCTGGACCTGGGCGACGATCCGACCGAGGTCGATCTCGAAGTCCGCGAGTCGACGGTCGCAGTAGTCGTCGGCCTCCCGGCGCAGCCGCGTCGCGGTGAGCTCCGCCTCGGCGACGATGTCTGCGGCCCGTTCGGTCGCCTGGAGCACCACCTGCTCCTGGGAGACGAGCCGCGCGGCCTCCTCGGTCGCGTCGGCGACGATCGCCTCGGCGCGCGCCTCGGCCCGTGCCCGGGCGTCGTCCGCGGCCGCGAGGACGTCGTCCGCCTCGATGAGCTGGGTCGGCAGCACCGACCGGGCCTGCTCGACGAGGTCGAGCAGCTCGGCGCGGGAGACGAGCACCGAGGAGGACATCGGCATGGCACGCGCCCGACCGATCGCGGCGGCGAGGGCGTCGAGGATGCCCGTGAGGCCCTCGGCCTCCGGCGGCGCCTGGCCGTCGAGGTGCGGGCCGTCGAAGTTCTGGTCGTCCGTCGGTGCGTTCATCATCCGTCCTTGTCCGTGTCCAGCCTCTCGGCCGCCCGCAGCGCCGCAGCGACCGGCCCGGGCACGAGGTCGCTCACGTCGCCGCCATGGCGCAGCACGTCCTTGACGAGCGAGGACGCGACGTGCGCGAGCGCAGGATCGCCGATGACGAACACCGTCTCGACCCCGCAGAGGTGGCGGTTCATGAGCGCCATGGGCTGCTCGGCGTCGAAGTCCGCCCCGCCACGCAGACCCTTGACGACCGCGGCCGCGCCGAGCGACTCGACGAAGGCCGCGAGCAGGCCGTCCACTGCCTCGACCCGCACGCCGTCGAGCCCGGCGACGGCCTGCTGCGCGAGCTCGACGCGCGCGGCGACGTCGAGCAGCGGCTGCTTGCCGGAGTTGTGCGCGACCGCGACGACGACCTCGTCGAACATCGTCCGGGCGCGCCGGACGACGTCGAGGTGACCGAGAGTGAAGGGGTCGAAGGACCCGGGGCAGACGGCGATGCTCACGCGTCCACGCTACCCGTCACCCCTCGCGTCGGCGGGCTCGGCGGTCGTCCCCTCGTCGGAGCCCTCAGCGTGGTCGGTCTCCTCGGCGCCCTCGGTCCGCAGGTCTGGCTCGGCGAACCACAGCGCGGCCTCGCCGTACACCTTGTGGCCCTGAACGCTCAGGCCGGGCGGCCACGTGGGCTCCGGGCTGCGCCTCGACCGCTCGACGACGACGACGCCGTCCGGCGAGACCTGCTCGGGCAGCAGCGCGAGGACGTCCGCGAGCGCGGCCTCGGTGACGTCGTAGGGCGGGTCGAGGAGGACGAGGTCCCACGGCCCTCCCCCGGAACGCGCCGCCGAGAGGTAGCGCTCAGCCCGGTCCGCGACGACGACGACGCGTCCCGTGAGGCCGAGCGTCCGCACGTTGTCACGGCACACCTCAGCCGCGCGCCGAGCGGCGTCGACGAGGGTGACGTGCGCGGCGCCGCGGCTCGCTGCCTCGAGGCCGAGCGCGCCCGAGCCCGCGTAGAGGTCGAGCACCCGGGCGCCGTCGACGACCCCCGCGTGCTCGAGGCGGGAGAAGAGGGCCTCGCGCGTGCGATCGGTCGTCGGTCGCGTCCCCGAGTCGGGCACGGAGATCGACCGTCCCCCGACGGAGCCTGCGACGATGCGGGTCACGGCGCGACCTCCGAGACGAGCGCACCTTGAGCGCACCGGAGGTGCGACGCGCGTGGGGGCCGGATCGACGTCGTCATGGCTCCATCCTCTCGCGCCACGCCACCCGCTCGCCCTCGCCCTCGCCGCGGCGGTCGCGCCGGTCGCACCGGTCAGGCGCGGTCGAGGTACTCCTCGCGCTCATCCGGCAGCTCGCGGTCGATCGCGTCCGCGAGCGCAGGATGCGCGGCGAGGGACGGGTCGTGCTCGACGAGCTCCCGGGCGTCGGCCCGCGCCTCTTCGATGACCGCGGCGTCCCGGGTGACCCGCAGCAGGCGCAGCGAGCTCCGGCCGCCCGACTGCGCGGCGCCGAGCACGTCGCCCTCGCGCCGCAGCTCGAGGTCGGCAGTCGCGAGCTCGAAGCCGTCCGTCGTGCGCTCCATGAGCTCGAGCCGTGTGAGCGCCGACCCGTCTGCGACGTGCGAGACGAGGAAGCACGTGCCGGGCGCCGATCCCCGCCCGACCCTGCCGCGGAGCTGGTGCAGCTGGGACAGGCCGAAGCGGTCGGCGTCGAGCACGACCATGACCGTGGCGAGCGGCACGTCGACCCCGACCTCGACGACCGTCGTCGCGACGAGCACCGGCTCTGCGCCATCGGCGAAGCGCTGCATCGCCCGCGCCTTGTCCTCCGCGGCGAGCCTGCCGTGCAGGACGCCGATCCCGACACCGGCGAGAGCCGGATGGGCGCGCAGCTCCTCGGCGACCTCGTCCACCGCGCGCAGCGGCGGCCGGGACGCGGCGGCGGCGCGCCCTCGTTCCGGCGCGGCTGCCGTCGCGCCCTCGTCATCTGGAGCGTCGAGCTCAGCGCCGTCGCTTCCGCCGTCCTGACCCTGGTCGATGCGCGGGCACACGACGTACACCCGGAAGCCCGCGTCGACCTGCTCGCGGACCCGCTGCCACACCCGCTCGACCCAGGTGGGCCGGTCCGCGGGAACGACGTGGGTGACGACGGGTGATCGCCCCGCCGGCACCTCCCGCAGCGTCGAGATCTCGAGGTCGCCGAACACCGTCATCGCGACCGTGCGCGGGATCGGCGTCGCGGTCATGACGAGCAGGTGCGGTGCCCCGGCACCCTTCGCGCGGAGCACGTCGCGCTGCTCGACGCCGAATCGATGCTGCTCGTCGACGACGACGAGGCCGAGGTCGGCGAACTGGACGTGCTCACCGAGCAGTGCGTGGG
>JAFABT010000332.1 GCA_023425905.1 Actinomycetes bacterium
CACGCACCCCGAGCGGCAGGACGTGCGGATGGCCGTCGGCGCGCTGCGCTCGGGTGAGGCGTGGTGCGCGTTGCGCACCCGCGCGCACGACGACGACGACGCCGTGGCAGGCGGGGCGGACCTCGTCCCGGGCCTCGCGGAGGCGGTGCGAGCGACGCTCGCCTGAGGGAGAGCCGACCACGCGCGGCTGAGGCCCGTCGACTGCGGCGGCAAGCCGCGTCCGGGACCGTCAGCAGCGCGGCAGGGGTGCGCCCTCGCCCGCGCCGATCGCCTCGACGGCGGCACGTGCCTCGGCGAGCGTCGCAACCTTGGTGACCTCGAGACCGGCGGGCACGTTGCCGACGACCTCGGAACAGTTGGCTGCGGGCGCAAGGAACCACGTGGCCCCGGCGGCACGGGCGCCGTACATCTTCTGCCGGATGCCGCCGATTCCGCCGACGCGGCCGACGACGTCGACCGTCCCCGTCCCTGCGACGACCTGGCCCGCGAGCTCATCGGCCGGGGTGAGGAGGTCGACGATCCCGAGGGCGAACATCATCCCCGCGCTCGGCCCGCCGATGTCGGTGATCTTGATGTCGACGTCGAGCGGCAGGTCGAACTCCGGGTCGAGGTAGACCCCGAGGAGCGCGCCGCCGCCAGGACGCTCGCCCGCGACGACCGACAGTCGCTCCTTCGCACCATCGCGCGTGACGGCGACGGTGACGCTCGCCCCGGGCTCGAGCGCGGCGAGCGTCTCGACGAGCTGCTGGTACGTCGAGATCGTCGTGCCGTCGAGCCCCGTGACGACGTCACCCTCCCGGAGCACGCCCACCGCGCCGGTCCCCTCGATGACGCCGACGACGGTGAGCGTCGCCGGCACCGTGTAGCCCGCCTCGGTGAGCGCCGCGACCGTCGCGTCCTCCTGGGACGTCGTCATCGCCGCGGTGCTCTCCTGCTTGACCTGCTCCGCGGTCTCCTCGGGTGCGAAGTACGCCTCGACGGGGGCGACGGCTGCCTGCGGGGAGAGCCAGCCCGCCGCGACGCGCACCGCGTCGACGCGGTAGCCCGGTCCGCCGAGGATCGAGACGGTCGTGAGCCGCAGCTCACCCGTCCCGGGGAAGGTCTCCGCACCCGCGATCGTGATGAGCTCGTCCTCGGTCCCGGGCACCGTGCCGAGCGTGTCGCGCGTCGGGCCCGGCGAGGACACGACGTACTGCGTCGGCATGACGAGGAGGCCGCACCCGAGGAGGACGGTCGCGAGGAACGCGATCGCGGTCGTGAGGGTGCGGGGGGTCGACAACGGCTCGTCGGGGGACGAGGTCTCGTCGCCGGGCTGGGTGAGCTCGAACATGACCGCATCATCCCTTGCCGCTGCGCCGTGAGCGAACCCCGCCCCTCGGGGGCGGGCCAGCCCTCGTGCAGGCCCGGCCCCCATGGTTACCGTGGTCACCCGCCTCCCCGGCGGGCGATGAACCCCGCGTGACCTCACCCCGTGCGACCCCGCGTGACGCGACGCCGCCCCCGATGCCCTTGGAGCACCCATGAGTCCCGACACCCCCGACGGCCCGCTGCCTTCTGGGTGGGAAGGTCTCATGCGGTCGCTGTTCGGCGACGGCGCCGATGACGCGATGCGGGAGCTGCGCGAGCAGGGCATGGACCCGGCCGCGATGGCGGCGGCCGCGGGCATCCCCGACGACCCTGCCGCGATCGAGCAGATCATGGCGCAGGTGCGCGCGGTGCTCGGCTCCTCGGGCGAGGGGTCCGTGAACTGGGGCGTCGCGCACGACGTGGCACGGCAGTCGGCCGTCGCGGAGGGCGACCCGTCGCTCACCGACCGGGAGACGCGGGTCGCTCTCGAAGCGCTGTCCGTCGCCGAGCTGTGGCTCGACACGGCGACCGACCTGCCGCCCGCCGGCGGCCACGCCCGTGCCTGGAGCCGCTCGGAGTGGGTCGAGCAGACGCTACCGACGTGGCGCGTGCTCACCGAGCCCGTCGCGACCTCGATGAGCGACGCCATCAGCGAGGCGGTGTCGGACCAGCTCGGCGAGGGTGGCCTCGAGCAGGCGCTCGGCGACCCGGCCGCCAACCCCGGCCTCGCAGGGCTGCTCGGGGGGCAGGCCGGGCTGGGCCCCGGCGGGGCGGATGGTGCCGATGGGCCGGCCCTCGACCCGTCTCGGATCGTGCGGCAGCTGGGCTCGGCCGTCTTCGGGCTTCAGCTCGGCAAGGCCGCCGGCTCGCTGTCGCGGCAGGTGTTCGGGGTGAGTGACATCGGCTTCCCCCTCGTCGAAGACCCGATCGCCGTCCTCGTCCCGCACAACGTCGAGGAGTTCTCCGCGGGGCAGGGCGTCCCGCCGGAGGAGATCCGCCTCTACCTCGCGCTACGGGAGGCGGCGCACGCACGCCTCTACGCGCACGCGCCGTGGCTGCGGGCGCACGTCAACGACGCGATCGCGCAGTACGCCCGCGGCATCACCTTCGACCTCGACGCGCTCGAGGAGCAGGTGCGCTCGCTCGACCTGTCCGACCCGTCAGCGATGCAGAGCGCGCTCACCGCTGACGTGTTCGCACCGCAGACCTCCGCCGAGCAGCGGGCGTCCCTCGACCGGCTCGAGACGGTGCTCGCCCTCGTGGAAGGCTGGGTCGACGAGGTCGCGACGACGGCGGCCCGGGCTCAGCTGCCGCACGCCGAGCAGCTGCGCGAGATGATCCGCCGCCGCCGTGCCGCGGGCGGCCCGGGTGAGCGCACCTTTGCCGACCTCGTCGGTCTGGAACTACGTCCCCGCAGGTCACGGGAGGCAGCAGCGCTCTGGGCGCACCTCGCCGCCGAGCAGGGCACCTCCGCCCGCGACGCCGTCTGGCAGCACCCCGACCTCATGCCGGACGCCGCCGACCTCGACGACCCGACCGGGTATGCCTCGCGCCGGGCGAAGTCCGCGAGCGAGCAGACCGAGCTCGACGACGTCCTCGCCGCGATCCTCGACGAGGCCGCGGGCGAGGAACCGGGGAGCGCCCCGGAGGCGTGAACGCCCCCGCGGGCGGACTACTGCGAACCGACGTCGCCCGCGAGCGGCGCAGGCGTGGGCACGTCGTCCTCCTGCTCGTCGTCCGGTCCGGCCGGACCGACGCGACCGTCCTGCGCGTAGGCGACACCCTCGAGGAAGCCGCGCGCGCGCACGGTCGAGGGGAACGCATCGAGCTCGGCCCAGAACTCGGGGCCGTGCCCCGGGTGGAGCAGGTGGGTGAGCTCGTGGAGCAGGACGTAGTCGAGGACGAACGTCGGCATCCCCTGCAGCCGGTCGGACAACCGGATCGAGCCCTCGTCCGGGGTGCAGGACCCCCACCTCTTGCCCTGCCGTGCCGACCACGCAACGCTGAGCGGAACCGCGCGACCGCCGAGGTACGTGCGCGACAGCCGGTGTGCGCGGGCGAGCAGGGCCGCGTCCGACGGCGCGCGTCGGCTCTCCTTCGCGGCCATGCGGGCGACCATCCTCGCGACCCACTCGCGCTCCTCCGCGCGCGTGAACCGGTCCGGGATCGCCACGACGAGGCGCCCCGCCTCCCGGAACGCAGTGACGGTCCGGCGACGGCGGGGGCTGCGACGGACCTCGACCGGTCCGAGAGCGTCATCGCTGCGCACGTCGCCACCGTAGCGTCCGTCACACCGTCGAACCGTGGATTGTCGCATTCGGGCGGACTCGCGTCGCCGACGAGCCACGCTGGACCCCCCGAACGGCCCATCCACTGCGCTCTGGCGCCATTTTGGCGGCCCGAAGTGCCCGAGTCGGTGCCGTCCGGCGGGTCGCACGTGAATATGCTTGGCCCGCGTCCCTGACACCCGCCGCGCCTGCAGGCGCGAAGCGCGGTGTGCCACGGCGCCGAGGACGGCCCGAATCCCCCGCCGTCCGGCACGGACATCGAAGGAGACACCAATGGCTGACACGTACAAGGGCGAGTTCTACTGCGTCAAGTGCAAGGACAAGGTCGAGACCGAGGGCGACATCGTCGTCTCCGAGTCGGGCCGTCGCATGGCCAAGGGCACGTGCCCCGTCTGCGGCACCAAGCTCAACCGCATCCTCGGCAAGGCCTGAGCGACTCCGCTCCGTCTCGCGCACGGGCGGGTCCCCGATCTGGGGGC
>JAFABT010000096.1 GCA_023425905.1 Actinomycetes bacterium
CGCGGGTCCCGCTGCCGAGAACGCGGGTCTGGTCGCCGAGAACGCGGGTCCGGCCCCCGAACGCGCGGGTCCCGCCACCGAACGCGCGGGTCCTGCCGCCGAACGCGCGGGTTCGGTCGCCGAGAACGCGGGTCCACGCGGGTACCCGAACCGGCGGGAGGTGAAGGGCGGTGGGTGCGGCTGCTTGGTGTCGCACGCCGCCCTGTGACCGCAATGTGAGACGTGCGGTGCCCGGGTTTCACGCATCAAAGCGGACCTTCCGGTGCATCTGAACACTTCTCCTGCGCGAACCGGACAAAGGCTCGTGAGTGCACAAACCCGCAGGCGACAGCGCTCTGAGCGCACCCATGCTCAACGCAGCAGGGTCGCGCTCGTCATGTCCGGGAGTGCGCCCGACAGTCATGACCGGGCCTGGGCGCGCGTCGCACGACGCCGATCCCTGCCCGCACCCGCACCGTCGTCTGATGGGAACCCCTGTGCACTCACGCGGCCTCGCCCGCGTCTCCGGGCTGCTCGCCGCCCTCGTTGTCACAGCCGTCGCCGCGGTCGCCCCGGCGTCGGCTGTCCCGGTGGGTACGTGGGACAACGTCCACGCCTTCGTCATGAGGACCTACGCCCAGGCCACGGGAGACGTCACCGTGCCGGTTCAGCTTCAGCTCACGCACTCTCTCGTGCGCAGCGAACGCCAGGGGTATTCCTGGTGGGAGATGCCCGAGGACAGCGGAAGGCACGATCGTCACGATCGACCCTGCGTTCGCCCCCGAGACGGGAGAGGCCCCCGCGAACGTGATGGTCCTCCACCTCAAGGACCGGTTCGACAACGACGTCGCCGCGCCCTGGCTGTACGTGGATGCCACGGGCGGGTCCTGCACGTTCGACCCGCCCGTGGACGACGCCGCCATGTGGGATCTTGACTGCACGATCGAGGCGGACGCCGACGAGCTCGACGTGTCCGTCGGGGTCGAGCGTGCGGCCCTCAGCGTCCCCGGCTTCGACTTCACCTGGGAGCGCGCCGGCGCGATCGAGCGCTCGGCCACCCTCGTCCTCGGGGACGACGAAGTCGTCGCCTCCGGGACGGGCGCGGTCGACGCGACGTTCAAGGTCGTCGACGGAGGTCGCAACCGGCTCGACGCCCCGGTGACGGGCCTCGAGCCCGTCCTCACGGTTGACGGCGTCGTCCAGGCGGGTGGCCTCACCGAGGCCGCCTCGGGCGTCTACACCGCGGAGGTGCCTGTGACGAAGGACCTCGCGGAGCGTGCCGTGCGTGTGACGGCGCCTGGTCTCGACGAGTCCGCGACCTTCACCCAGGTGGCGGGGGCTCCTGCGGTCGTCGCCGTCTCGGTCGAGAGGGCGACGACCGGCGCTGCCCGTGCGGTCGCGTCGGAAGCGGGCGCAGCCTCGGCTGCTGTGCCGACGTGGCAGCTCACCGCGACGGTCGAGGACCTCTACGGCCACCGCCTCGCGGGTCACACCCCCACGCTCGTCTTCGAACCCGCCCAGGACCACGACCCGCTCACCGACAACGGCGACGGCACGTACACGACGCACGTGCGGGCGACCGGCTCCTTCACGGTCACGGCGTCCGTCGGCTCGGTCAAGACGACAGCGAGTGCGTCGGAGGACTCGTCGGACGATGGCGATGAGGGTGAGGAGCCCTCGGACGAGGAAGACGCCCCGGACGACGAAGAGGCGCCGGACGAGGACGAGCTCGCCGCGACGGGCCCGCTCGGCCTTGACGGCGCCATCGGCCTCGCAGCCGCGGCGGTTCTGCTCGGTCTCACCCTCCTGGCGGCTCGCCGCCTGGAAGCCCGCGTCATGCGATGACCTCGCACTGAGCGAGAACGACCGCGCCCCACGGCGGGATGGCGTCAGCCGGGCTAGCGTGGCGCCGTGCGCATCTGGAGCCTCGACCCCGCCCATCTCGACCGGCAGGGCCTCGTCGCGTGTTGGCGCGAGACGCTTCTCGCGCAGGCCGTGCTGCTCGGGCGGACGAAGGGCTACACCCGCCATCCCCAGCTCGTACGGTTCCAGCGTCTTCCGGACCCGGCCGGCGGTGTCGGTGCGTACCTCGTCGGGCTCGCCGACGAGGCCGATGCCCGCGGGTACCGGTTCGACCGCTCACGCATCGAGCGGGTGAGCGGCGCCGTGCGCATCGCGGTGACCGAGGGCCAGGTCGCGCTTGAGTGGCGACACCTCCTCGCGAAGGTCGACGCCCGCAACCCCGACGTCGGCGAACGCCTGCGCGCGGAGGAAGCGACGGGGGGTGCCCCGCGCGTCCACCGTCTCTTCCACGTCGTGCCAGGCGAGGTCGAGGAGTGGGAACGGGCCTGACGCGCGTGACCGCTGTGACCGGCGCAGAACCCGCGCGCGCCGAGAAGCGGGTGGCGGGCGTCGTCGGTGAACCATCATGCGATGGCCGCGCCGTCTGCGACGCCCGGAGCGACGGGCCAGCACGAGCCATCTCTAGGGCCTTGGTTCTGTTGAGCGTGCGTCTGGCGAGCACGAGTCTTCTCGACCCTTCGAGTGATGACGTACGTCTTGACGGTCACTGCTCATGCTGCCGGGCTGACAAAGCCCGGTGAAATCATCAGGCTCGCAATTGCATGCTGCAGGGGGCAAGAATGTTGCGCCGATCGCTGTGCTCGCAATCACAGCAGGAGGTTCTGCTGCGATCTGCTTCATTCCGGCTGTGGGGCAGGCCGCCTGCGTAGCGGCCGTCGCGATCGTCGCCGTCGCGTTCTACTACCTCACCGAGTACGGTCGGTGCCCGGCGAGCAAGCCCAACCTCCGCTCATATGTGTGGGGCAATAAGACCGGCTGCTACAAGTAGGAGGCGCGCATGTGGGGTCTTGCGCTCGCAACGACGCTCACCATCGTCGCGTTTGTCATCTCGTGGCGTTCCTGGGGTTCGCGGCCATCACGCGCTCGAATTCTGGCCGTTACTCTCGCCGCACTTGTTGTTGCGGTGATCGTGTGGATGCTGACCGAGCGCGTCATTGGCCTCTCGGGCGACCGCGGCATTGTGATTCTTGGCCTGATCGCGATCGTCCTGGCTGCGGTGTCGGTCCGGGCGGGAATGGCCCGCGTCGCCACTGACGCAAAGTGATGTCATCCCCCGAGCGAGGGTGAGCACCGGTCACGGTGGCCTTCGCTCGGGGGATGACGCGCACTCGCGTCGGGCATGGCCCTCCGCGACGACTCGGGTGGCGAGGACGTGAGGTCACCCGCACGCCCGCTGTCGGCGCACAGGCCCGGTCACTAGGCTCGATGACCATGACACCAGGTGAGTCCGCAGGGTCTGCCGAGCTCGACGTCGCACGCGCCAAGGC
>JAFABT010000170.1 GCA_023425905.1 Actinomycetes bacterium
CGTCCGTCCCGTCGCCCCGGCCGGGCGGTGCGAGGACGAGCGCCCGCTCGCGCCGGGCGCGCGCCCGGTCGGCGACGACGAGCACCGCGACGACGACGAGCAGCTGGACGACCGAGAGCACCGCGGCCGAGCGCAGGTCGAGGAACTGCGTCGTGAGGAGATAGATCTCCGTCTCGATCGTGCCGTACCGCAGCCCGCCCAGGACGAGCACGGTGCCGAAGGACGTCGCGCAGAACAGGAAGACGAGTGAGGCGGCGGCGGTGATCGCGGGGCCGAGCGCGGGCAGGGTGACGGTGGCGAAGGCCCGCCACGGCGAGGCGCCCAGCGTCCGCGCCGCCTGCTCGACGCGGACGTCGAGCCCCTGCCACGTCGCCCCCACGGTCCGCACGACGACCGCGAAGTTGAAGAAGACGAAGGCCGCGACGATCGCGCCGAGACCCTCGTGCCACCCGAGCGCCTCGAGCGGCCCACCCGGGCCGAGCAGCGCCCGGAACATCACGCCGACGACGACGGTCGGCAGGACGAACGGCACCGTGACGAGCGCTCGCATCCAGGCCGCGCCGCGCGTCGCCCTGCGGTAGAGCACGTACGCGCCCGGGATGCCGAGCAGAACCGACAGCGCCGTGCCGAGGCCGGCCTGGAGCAGAGTCATCCCGATGATCCGCCACGTGCGCGGCCGGGCGAACACGTCCCCGAACCCGCCGAGGTCGAGCGCCCCCTCCACGACGAAGCCGCGCCCCACGAGCGAGAGGACGGGCCACGCGAAGAACACCCCGAGGAAGACGAGCGGGATGACGGCGGCCGCCGCCCACGGCAGGCGGCGCAGCCAGAGGGGGCGCATGGGGGTCAGCCTGTCACGAGGTCGGTCCACTCCCGGATCCACGTGTCGCGGGCCTCGGCGAGGCGCTCGGGCGCGGGGGCGTGCGTCGTCGTCGCGAGCGGCGCCCAGCGCTCCCACTCGGCAGGCAGCGGGACGTGGCTCGAGACGGGGTACATGTACATCGTCTCGGGGATGCCGGCCTGGACCTCGTCGGAGAGGAGGAAGTCGATGAAGGCCTGCGCGCCCACGGGGTTCTTCGCGTTCGCGAGGACGCCGGCGTGCTCGACCTGGCGGAAGCACGTGTCGAGCAGCGCGGCCGTCGTCGGGGTGTCGCCGCCCTCGGGGACCGTGTACGGCGGGGACGACGCGTAGGAGAGCACGACGGGCCGGTCACCCTCGCCGCCGCCTGCGGTGAAGTCGCCGTAGTACGCGTCGGACCAGCCGTCGGCGACCTTCGCGCCGTTCGCGAGGAAGGACCGCCACCAGTCCTGCCAGCCGTCCTCGCCGTAGGTGCCGATCGTCGCGAGGACGAGGCTGAGGCCAGGCGAGGACGTCGCCGCGTTGGTCACGACGGCAAGGTCCTTGTACGCCGGGTCGAGGAGGTCGTCGAAGGATGCCGGCGGCACGAGGTCCTTCTTGGCGAACCACGCGGTGTCGACGTTGAAGCACACGTCGCCGAGGTCGATCGCGGTGAGCGAGCCCGAGGCGTCGACCGCGTACGCGGCCGCGTCCGTCGCCGCCGGGACCTGCGAGGTGTAGGGCGCGAAGACGCCCTCGGCGAGGGCGCGCGGCGCGAAGACGCTGTCGACCCCGAAGGCCACGTCCCCGAGCGGGTTGTCCTTCGTGAGGACGAGCTGGTTGACGAGCGCCCCGCCGTCACCGGGCTGGACGACGGTGACGTCGACGCCGGTCTCCGCGGTGAAGCGGTCGAGCGCCCCCTCCGGCAGGGCGAAGGACTCGTGGGTGACGACGGTGATCGATCCGCCGAGGGGCGACGCGCTCGCGGCGGGCTGGCTCGGGGTGGGCGACGGGCTGACGTCGGAGACCACGGGCGTCGTGCACGCCGTGAGGGCGAGCAGGCCGGGGACGACGGCCGCGACGAGCGCCGCGCCACGGCGCACCGAACGCGCCTGCCGGGCCGAACGCGCCGACCGGGCCGTGGCGACGGGGTTCTGGGGGGTGTGCGGGGCGTGGCCCCGTCCTGCGTGCTGCACTGCGTATCTCCTCGAGGATTCCCGAGGGGGACCGGCCGGGCTCCGCGGCCCAGAGGCACACGGCTCAGCAGGTCGAGCGTCCCGACTCCCTACGCCGGTGCTAACCGGTTCAGGTTCGAGGGTCTGCGGATGGTCCGCACTCTCAGCGTCCTGGTGCCCGGCGGCTGCCGCGCCCCAGACGCTCCCCTGTCGTTCGCCCACACCCTACCTGGGGCGCATCGGAGCAGATGATGATTGGCTGATCTCCGGACCCGCCCGCACCCCCCGCGACCAGGAGGCACCATGCCCAAGGATGACAAGGACCGCTACCCCTTCCTCGTGAAGATCGCCGGCACCGTGGCGGCACTCGGTGCGGCGTGGCTCGCGCACAAGGTCGTCGACCAGGTGTGGAAGGCGACGACGGGCCACCCGGTGCCGTCCGAGAAGAGCGAGCGGGACACCGCGCTCCCCCAGGCCATCGCCGCCGCGACGATCACTGCCGCCGTGGGCGCGGCCGTGCGGGTCGCGGCCCAGCGCGGCGGCACGAAGGTCGCACGCCGCATCGTCGGCTGACGCGGCTCGACCCTCAGGCCCGTTTGCTCGCGGGAAGGTCCGGGCGCTAGCCCCTCGCCTGCCCGTCCGGCGGGTACGGCTTGTCGTGCTTGTCGCCTGACTTCGCGCCGCCCTCGAGGGCCTCGTCGGCCCGGTTCGCCCGGGCACGCAGCGCCTGCGCAGCGCCGCCGGCCTGGGTGGCCTTGTCGCGCACCCGGTCCCGAATGACCTCGAGCTGCTCGGGCGTGAGGTCGGCGCGTGCCCGCTCGACCTTCGCGTCGGCCTGGTCTGCGGTGAGCTCGTCGACGACGAGGAGGTCGGAGCGCACCTTGCCCGTGCGGAAGCCCGCGCGGCCGACCATGTGGGCAGCGACGGGCGCGGTGAGCAGCTGGAAGAGCACGACGAGGATGAGCGCCCACAGCGCCGCCCCTGAGCGCAGGCGCAGCGCGGCGCCGAGGAGCATGAGGATCATCCCGAGCGACTGCGGCTTGGTCGCCGCGTGCATCCTGGAGAGCAGGTCCGGCAGGCGCACCGCGCCCACCCCCGCGGCGAACGCGAGGAAGGACCCGGCGAGGAAGCACACCGCCGCGGCGACGTCGGCCACGGTTCCCACGTCGATCATCGGGCCTCCCCTCCGTCGTCCTCGGCGGGCACCGGGCCCGGATCTGCGTCGGCGCTCGGTTCGCTCTCACCCGGCACGGCGGCGTCGCCCGGGACGACCGCGTCCCACGGTCGGGCGCCGAGCCCGTCGGGAGAGGTCACCGCGAAGCCTGCCCCGTCAGGGTTGCCGGGCTCGCCCTCGGCCTCGAGCGCGTGCGCGCCGTCGAGGGCGTCGGCCTCGTCCTGCTCAGCGGCGGCCCGCTCGGTGAGGCCGTCGTGCATGGCCTCCTCGAGCGCGCGCTCCGCGGCGGCCTGCGCGGCGGCCTCCGCCCGGGACATCACGCGTCCGGCGTCCTCGGGCTCGACCGCGGCGAAGCGCGCGATCGTCGTCGACCCGACGAAGCCGACGAGGGAGAGCACGACGAGGATCGGCACGACGTCGGAGCGGCGCGACATCGCCGCGTAGAGCGCGGTCGCGGCGATGAGGATCGTCACCATGACGTCGAGCGCGATCGTGCGGTCGAGCATCGACGGGCCCCGCTCCGCCCGGATGATCGCGCAGACGGCGCCGGTGGCGAGCAGCACCGAGCAGATGATGAGGACCACGTTCATCGGGCCACCTCCGTCGCGCGTCGCGACCCGTCGGCCGCACCCCGCC
>JAFABT010000178.1 GCA_023425905.1 Actinomycetes bacterium
GGCCGAGGTCGAGCCCGGCCTCGCGGGCGAGGTCGCTCGCCGGTCGCACGCCGACGTTGACGACGACGACGTCGGCGGCGAGCGCGGTGCCGTCGGACAGCGTGACCGTCACGGCGCCGTCGTCGTCCGACGTGGCGCTGCCCGCACGGGTGATGCTCTGCGCGGACACGCCGAGGTGGAGGCCGACGTCGTGGGCGCGCAGCTCGTCCGCGAGGAGCGGGGCGAGCTCGGCGTCGAGCGGCGGCAGGACGTGATCGGCGAGCTCGACGAGGTGGACGCGCATGCCACGGGCGACGAGTGCCTCGACGGCTTCGAGGCCGATGAACCCGGCGCCGACGACGACGGCGGACGGCGCTGGTGCGTCGGCGTCGCGGTCTGCGAGCAGCGCGGTGACGCGGGTGGTGAGGCCGTCGAGGTCGGGGATGGTGCGGAGGGTGTGGACCGCGTCGTCGTCGAGCCCGTCGATGGGCGGGCGGACGGCGACGGCGCCCGGGGCGAGCAGCAGCGCGTCGTAGCTGAGCGTGTCCGCGCCGGCGGCGGTCTCGACGGTGACGGTCTGGGCGTGGCGGTCGATCGAGGTGGCGCGGGTGCCGGTGCGGACGTCGAGCGCGAGGGCGGCTGCGAGGGATGCGGGGGTGTGGAGCAGGAGGGAGTCGCGCTCGGCGATCTCGCCGGAGAGGTGGTACGGCAGGCCGCAGTTCGCGAAGGAGACGTACTCCGACTGCTCGAGGACGACGATCTCGGCGCGCTCGTCCATGCGGCGGGCGCGGGCGGCGGCGCTCATGCCGCCCGCGACGCCGCCGACGACGACGATGCGGGGCGCTGTGGTCTCAGACGGTGTCGTGGGCATGGGAAGAGCATACCCCCGGGGGTATCGAACGAAAGGGCGAATCGTGTGGCGTGCGTCACGTCATCGTCCTCCCGCACGGCTACGCTCACCGGGTGAGACGGAACCAGCCCCACCCCTTCGCCGACCGGTGGAACCACAACACGCACTACTTCCCGCTGCTCGCGTCCCGCCTGCCCGAGGGGACGGCACGCGCCCTCGACGTCGGCTGCGGCGACGGGACCTGGTGCCGGTACCTCGCCGGCCGCGGCACGGACGTCCTCGGCCTCGACGCCGACGCGGGTGCGCTGCCCGCCAGGTCGTCGGCGCCACGTGACCAGGCATCGGGCGTCGGCTACGTCGTCGGATCCGCCGAGGCGCTGCCCTTCGCCGACGGCACGTTCGACGCGGTGACGATGTCGATGGTGCTCCACCACGTCGACCCGCCCCGCGCGCTCGCCGAGGCCGCCCGCGTGCTCAGCCCCGGCGGCGTGCTGCTCGTCCTCGGCTACGGCCGGCTCGGCAGCTGGCGCGACCTGCCCCACGAGGTCGTCGACGCCGTCGCCCACCGCGTGCACGCCCGCGGCAAGCGCTCATGGGAGCCGCCGACGTCGAAGGCCGACCCGAACCGGACCTGGTCACAAGCCCGGGAGGACGCCGCCCGCACCCTGCCGGGGAGCACCTACCGCCGCCTGCCGATGTGGCGCTACCTCGTCGAGTGGACCAAGGAGCGCTGACCGGCCCTCCCCGGGGGTGAGAACGCCCAGCTGACAGCGAGCGTGCTCGGCGCCATGCTCGGAGGATCGCCGACGCTGGGGAGTGAACGTGCTGAGGAAGTTCCGCATTGACGGACCGCCCGAACGGCTCGAGGACCTTGTCCACGCAGCCAGATCGGCTCATCTCGAGATCGACGACTGGGTAATCGACACGACTGCGGAGTTTGGCTGGCCGGGCCGCGGCGACGGGAACGCATACGTGCTCATCGTCGCTGACGACACGACCACCTCACTCGGTGACGTCGCTTCAGCGATGCGCGGCGCGTACGCGTCCCTCACCGGGCTCCCGTCTGCATGGATTGTCGAAGCGGGGAGCTTCGTCTTCCTCCCAGACGGGATGGACCCCGAGTGGTACCCGCCCGTCGTGGACCTCGCCGAGCGGCTGCATCACGCAGAACAGGACGACGACGCGTGGGCGACGGTCGCGCTGCGTGAGGAGATCGCGGCCCGGGTCGACGCAGCGCTTCCCCGAGCGGACCGGGTGCTGGCGACCTGGGAGCACGCTGCCGCGGCTCTCCTGCCGCGGCCAGTGACTGAGGGACGGTGGCGGTAGGCCCTCACGATCCGCGGCCGTAGCCGAAGACGTGGAGGCTCACGACGTCGATTTCGCGGCGCGGGTCGCCGAAGAAGGACCCGAGCCGACTACATACCCGCGCGAACGGGCGCTCCCTCGCGGCGCCCGCCTCGTTCCAGTTCGCATTCGGGACGACGAGGAACAGGTGCTGTGCGTCGGGGGCGATGTGGGTCTTCCACAGGTCCTTGAGGTCATGGTTGTTCGTCGTCGTGCCTCCACGCTCGACCTCGGCGAGGATGCCCCGATCATCACCAAGGTCGTAGATGAAGTCGGGGCGGGCGCGCGTGACGAACCCCTCACTAGGGGTGAGGACAACCTCCTCGCGAAAGCCCAGGTGTTCGCGGAGCATCGCCGCGACGATCGTCTGGACGGCGCTGCTTTGGGCTCGGTGGATGTGCACGAGGTCGATGTCGGCAGCCTGGGTGACCAGATGCCTGCTGAGCTGATGTGCGAGAGCGTCGACCCGTTCGAGCTCAGCACGCTCCGCGGGCGTCACGACGCTGCGCTCAAAGCGCCGGTACTGGGCCTCCACCTCCGGAGCTTCGCGTGTGTGGGCCGCGCAAGCTAGGGCCATTCGGGGGACGCCGCATTGGTGCGGGGTAGGGCTACCCCCACCCGCATCCGTGGGCCCGCCCCATCGTGTGCGCCGCACCCGCGCCCCTAGCGTTGAGGTCATGACGGAAGCCCGCGTGACCAGCACACTCACTGACGACGTCCTGCGCGTCGCCCCTGCCCTCACGTCCGCTCGTTCCTTCGCTGCGGCGCCGGTCTCCCGTGCGACGTGGCGTGGGGCGGGTGAGGCCGTCGCGTCCCTTGTCGTGGCGGGGGGAGCGTTCGCGGTCGTCGTCATGGTCGTCGTGGGTGTCGCGCTCGTGCCGGTGTTCGGCATTGGCGTCGTGTTCGCCGCGCTTGCGCTCGCCGCCGCCCGCGCGGTCGCTTGGTTCGAACGGGGCCGGATCGCCGTCCAGCACGGCACACCGATCGCCGCGCCGAGCTACCGGGCGCCGGGCGACAAGCCCTGGTGGTCGCCGACGGCGTGGTGGCGACTCGTGTGGGACGGCCGGTCGTGGGCCCACGTCGGCTACCTTGCGCTCCTGCTGCCGATGGCGGTGCTGCGCTTCACCGTCGTCGCGGCGACCGGGTTCTGCGTCGGCGCGCTCGCGGCACCGTTCGTCGTGTCGACCGAGCCCGGGCGTCCGAGCGTCGTCGTCATCGTCGTGAGCGCCGTCGTCGGCATATGGGTTGGTGCCGCCGCGACGCAGGCGCTCGCTCTTGCCCAGCTCCGGCTCGCACGCAGCCTCCTCGGCCGGTCGGCCGCCGCGCAGGCC
>JAFABT010000301.1 GCA_023425905.1 Actinomycetes bacterium
GTTCGTCGGGTCGGTCGTCGAGCGGGCGCCCGAGCGCGCGACCCGCAGGCCGGGGGGCGGCCCCGGAGCCACCCCGGCGCGCCCTCCCCGTGCGCATGGTGCGCGGCGTGTGGATGGGGACCGCTCATGTCGTCGGCGGCACGGCCCGTCTCATCGGGCGGGACGCCCGCGACCTCGACCCGGACCACCGTCGCGACGGCCTCGCGCTCCTGCTGCTCGGCCTCGCGATCGTCATCGCCTCGCGCGAGTGGTGGGGCCTCGACGGCGCAGCCGGCGACGTCATCCATGCCGTCGTCGCGGGGACCTTCGGCACGGTCGGCCTCGTCGTCCCGATCCTCCTCCTCGTGGTCGCCGTGCGTCTCATGCGCGACCCGTCGAAGTCGGAGGGTGGGCCACGCCGCGGTATCGGGACCGCCGCGGTCATCGCGGCTGCGTGCGGGCTCGCGCACGTCTTCTCCGGTCGCCCCACGCTTGAGGAGTCCGTCGCGCTCCAGGACGCCGGCGGCGTGATCGGGTACCTCTTCGGGGCCCCGCTCGTGTCGCTCCTCACCGCCTGGGTCGCGGTCCCTCTGCTGGTCCTGCTTGCGTTCTTCGGTCTGCTCGTCCTCACGCGGACGCCGGTCTACCAGGTCGTCCCCAGGCTCCGGGGGCTCGCTGCCCGTCTCACCGGGCGTGACCCCGACGCCACGCCCGAGGAGGACGAGGACGCGCCTCTCGTCATCAACGCCGGTCACACCGCGCTCCCCGAGGCGGACGAGAAGCCTCGTCGTCGCCGGCTCGGGCGCCGGACCCCACGAGCGACGCATGTGCCGGACGCAGAGCTCGACGAGTACGCCGGCGACGAGGCCTTCCTCCGCGCGGCCGACGTCGTCCACGAGGACGTCGACCCCGACGCGCCGACGGTCGTCTACGACATCGACGCCCATGAGGCCCCTGACGCGGTCACGACCACCGTCCTCGAGGCGGCGCCCACCCGGCCCGCGCGCCGTACCCCGCCGCCCCCGCCGCCCACGTCGGGTGTCCCGGCCGGCACGCAGCCGACGCTCGAGGGCGACGTGCTGTACTCGCTGCCCTCGGAGGACGTCCTCGCGAAGGGGGCGCCGCACAAGGTGCGTTCGGCCGCGAACGACCGGGTCGTCGAGGCCCTCACGACAGTCCTCGACCAGTTCGAGATCGACGCACAGGTGACGGGCTTCACCCGAGGCCCGACCGTGACGAGGTACGAGGTCGAGCTCGGCCCCGCGGTCAAGGTCGAGAGGGTCACCGCGCTCAGCAAGAACATCGCCTACGCCGTCGCCAGCGCCGACGTCCGGATCCTGTCCCCGATCCCGGGGAAGTCGGCGATCGGCATCGAGATCCCCAACACCGACCGTGAGACCGTCGCGCTCGGTGACGTGCTGCGCTCGAGCGCGATGCGACGCACCGAGCACCCGATGGTCATCGGCGTCGGCAAGGACGTCGAGGGCGGCTACGTCGTCGCGAACCTCGCGAAGATGCCGCACCTCCTCGTCGCCGGCGCGACCGGCGCGGGCAAGTCGAGCTTCGTCAACTCGATGATCGTCTCGATCCTCATGCGCTCGACGCCCGACGACGTCCGCATGATCCTCGTCGACCCCAAACGCGTCGAGCTCACGCTGTACGAAGGCATCCCGCACCTCATCACCCCGATCATCACGAACCCGAAGAAGGCCGCCGAGGCCCTCGAGTGGGTGGTCAAGGAGATGGAGGCCCGCTACGACGACCTCGCGATGTTCGGCTTCAAGCACATCGACGACTTCAACGTCGCCGTCCGTGCGGGCAAGGTGACGCCGCTTCCAGGGTCAGAGCGCAAGATCGCCCCCTACCCGTACCTCCTCGTCATCGTCGACGAGCTCGCGGACCTCATGATGGTCGCACCGCGCGACGTCGAGGCCTCGATCCAGCGCATCACACAGCTCGCCCGGGCCGCCGGCATCCACCTCGTGCTCGCCACGCAGCGGCCGAGCGTCGACGTCGTCACGGGCCTCATCAAGGCGAACGTCCCCTCGCGACTCGCGTTCGCGACCTCCTCGCTCACCGACTCCCGCGTCGTGCTCGACCAGCCGGGTGCGGAGAAGCTCATCGGCCAGGGCGACGCGCTCTTCCTCCCCATGGGGGCGGCGAAGCCGATGCGCACGCAGGGCGCATGGGTCTCCGAGTCCGAGATCCACGCGGTCGTCGAGCACGTCAAGACGCAGGCCAAGCCGACCTACCGTGCCGACGTCGTCGTGACCGCCGCCAAGAAGCAGGTCGACGACGACATCGGCGACGACCTCGACCTGCTGCTCCAGGCGGCCGAGCTCGTCGTCACCAGCCAGTTCGGGTCGACGTCCATGCTCCAGCGCAAGCTGCGCGTCGGCTTCGCCAAGGCAGGGCGGCTCATGGACCTGCTCGAGTCGCGCGAGATCGTCGGCCCCTCGGAGGGCTCGAAGGCACGCGAGGTCCTGGTCCAGCCGGACGATCTGCCCGGTACGCTCGCCATGCTGCGTGGCGAACCCGGCACGGAGCCCGACGACCTCGTGAACGCCGACGTCCCTGAGGTCGCCGTTGACTACTTCGACGATGGTGACGGTGAGGCGTGGGAGAGCTCGGGTCGCTGAGCCGGTGGGGGCACGGCGGGCACGAGTCGTCAGTGGGTGCTGTCGACTACGGGATCCTCGACGCCCTCACGTTGACGAGCGAGCAGGCCGGCTGGCTCGTCGTCGTCCTCGCAGGCTCGCTCATCGCCGTGGGTGCGCTGCTCGTCCGGGACCGGATCGTCGCGCGTCGGACCCGTCGGGACGACGGCATCCGGGCCGCGATGGAGCGGCGTATCGAGGCGATCATGGCGGCCACGAGCGACGGCATCCTCCTGCAGACCCCGCAGGGTGACATCGTCGCGCTCAACGAGGCCGCCGCGGACATGTTCAACGTCGACCGCAAGGCCGCGGTCGGCCGGTCGGTCACCGACCTGCCTGTCGTGCTCGTCAACGAGCACGGCCGCGTGATGAACCCGGCGGCGGTTCTGCGGCAGCGTCCGACGGGCGGGACGAGCTTCGCGCTCGACTCCGAGCTCGTCGGCATCTCCCGGCCGGGGCAGCCGACCGAGCAGGCCCGGATGGTCCAGGTCGCCTCGCGCCTCGTCGTCGACGCGGCGGTCGAGGGTCCGCTCATCCTCACGACGATCGTCGACATGACGATCCCGCGGGAGGTGAAGGCCGCGCTCGAGCGCTCCGAGATGCAGTTCCGGGTCGCGATGGAGAACGCGCCGATCGGCATCGCTCTCGTCGACCTCAGCTGGAACGTCCTCGAGGTCAATGCTGCCTTCGCCGAGCTGCTCGGCACGACGCGGGACGCCTTGCGCGGCTACGACCTCTCCCAGGTGTCCCACCCCGAGGACCGCGACGTCGAGCGGCGCCTCATCGGTCGGTTGCTCTCGGGCGACCAGCAGCGCTTCTCCCAGGAGAAGCGGTACGTGCGCGCCGACGGACACGTCGTGTGGGTCGTGCTCGACGTCGCGCTCGTGCGCACCGCGCGGCAGGAGCCTGACCACTTCGTCGCCCAGGTGCGCGACATCACCGAGTCGCGGCTCAAGGCCGAGATGCTCACCCACCGGGCGATGCACGACCCGCTCACGGGTCTCGCGAACCGCACGCTGCTCCAGGAGGTCCTCCAGTCCGTCCTCGAGCAGCCGCGCGGCAACGAGCGGGTCGCGGTGCTCGCGGCGGACCTCGACGAGTTCAAGGCGATCAACGACCGCTACGGGCACGCTGCGGGCGACGAGGTCCTAGTCCACGTCGCCGGGGTGCTCCGTGCGGCGACCGGGGGCCGCGGGACGGTCGCCCGCCTCGGCGGGGACGAGTTCGTCGTCGTCCTCCAGGACCTCGACTCCGCGAAGACGGTCTTCGAGGTCGCAGCGACCGTCCACGCCTCGCTCAAGGAGCCTGTCCGCCTTCACCGTCGCCGGATGGTCGTGCGTGCGAGCATCGGCATCGCGATGGCCGACCCGGACACGATGACGGGCGGAGCCCCCGGGCTGCTCGCGGCAGCCGACGCGGCGCTCTACCGGGCGAAGCAGGCGGGCAGGAGCCGGACCGAGGTGTACGACTCCTCGATGGAGATCGTCGGGGGCCGGCAGGGGCTGCAGTCGGAGCTCGCCGGGGCGATCGATCGCGGCGAGCTCATCCTCCACTACCAGCCGCTCGTCGACCTCTCCGACGACCGCGTGCTCGGCTACGAGGCGCTCGTGCGATGGGAGCACCCCCAGCGCGGGCTGCTGCTGCCGAGCGCCTTCCTCGGCCTCGCCGAGGAGTCCGGCCTCGCCGTGCCGCTGGGCATGCGCGTCGTCACGCAGGCCGTCGCCTTCCTCGCCCGGACGCCGGACCAGAGCCGGTGGGTGTCGGTGAACGTCTCCGCCGACCAGCTCGGTGACGGGGAGTTCGCGAGCCGGTTGCTCGCGGAGGTGTCCCGGTACCGTGTCGCCCCGGGCAGGCTCGTCGTCGAGCTCACGGAGTCCTCGCTCGTCGACTCTGGCACGCGCATCCGGCATGAACTCATGGAGCTGCGCTCGGCCGGGGTGCCGATCCTGCTGGACGACTTCGGGACAGGCGTCTCGCCGCTGTCCTACCTGCGCGATCTTCCCGTCAACGGCGTCAAGCTCGACATGTCGTTCACCTCAGGGATCCCGGACGACCCGGCTGCCGCGAAGGTGTCGCGGGCACTCGGGGCGCTGGCCCGTGAGCTCAACATGATCACGATCGCCGAGGGCATCGAGACCGAGGAGCAGGCAGACTTCCTCCACCACAACGGCTGGCGCTACGGCCAGGGCTGGCTGTTCGGCGGCGCCCAGCCCGAGGGGGCGCTCACGTAGCTCGGGCCGTCAGCCGGCTGCTCCCGCGGCGGTCGCCGCACGAGCCAAGGGCGCGAGCCGAGGGCGCGAGCGGAGGACGGACAGGCCGCGTGGCGACCGACTCAGTCCGGCGTCGACCCGCCGCCAGCGCGCGGCACGACGGTCGGGGGCGGCCCCGTCGGGGACACGGGCGCCGTTCGTTCCGGGGCGCCGGTTCCCGCGGCCTTGCGGACGCGCTCGTACCGAGCGCGGACCTCCTTCGCGGAGAGCTTCCCGCCGCCGTCGGTGATCTCGCTCAAGGCGAAGACCTTGTGCTTCGCCGGGCGGGAGACCGTCACCGCCGTCCACTCGGCGCCCGTCACGCGCACCGGGCCTTCGGCAGGGACGAGGGCAGTCGCGGTGAGCATGATGCCCGAGTCCGACTTCGGTGTGCAGCACTCCCCGGACTGGTTGGACAGGTAGTTGCCGAGGCCGTAGGCGACCCACATCCCGTCCCCGCCCGGACCGCCCTCGAGCCGGGCGAGCGGCTGGGGCACGTGGGCGTGGTGTCCGATGAGGAGGTCGATCTCGCCCGACGCCGCAAGCGTGGCTGCCGTCTGCTCCTGCTCGGCGGTCGGCTCGGTCTGGTACTCGACGCAGCAGTGGATGCTCGCGACGACGAGGTCCGCTCCGTCGTCACGCGCAGCCTTGGCCTGGTCGATGATCCGATCGGTGTCGATGAGGTCGACGGACCATGGCTTGTCGTCGTCGACGGGCATGCCGTTCGTGCCGTAGGTCGCGGCGAGGTGCGCGATCCGGACGGTCCTGCCAGCGCGCTCGAGCTCGTAGACCTGCGGCTGGTCGGCCTCCCGCTGCGAGCGCGCGGTGCCGACGTGACCGAGCCCCGCGGAGTCGAGGGCGTCGAGGGTCGCCTCGACGCCCGCCCAGCCGCGGTCGACGCTGTGGTTCGACGCCGTGGAGCAGCCGTCCCACCCCTGCGCCGCAAGGTCACGGGCGATCGCCTTGGGCGCACCGAAGATCGGGTAGCCCGACGGCCGAACACCGGGCGGGGCGACCGGGACCTCGAGGTGGCACAGCGCGAGATCTGCGGCGCTCACCCACGGGTCCAGCCCGGCGAGCAGCGGCGCGAAGTCGTACCCGTCCGACGTGCGGGCGGAGCTGATGACGGGCGTGTGCGGCAGCACGTCGCCGGTCGCGACGATCGTCAGCTCGGCGTCGGGCGTCGGGGTCGACGAGGGGGAGGGAGGGGCGGTGGTCACGACGGCGGCCGCCTCGGACCGCGTCGTGGCGGCGTCGTGGCCGGTCGGTGTGCCGGCACGCTGTCCCAGCGCGACGACGACGGCTCCGACGACGAGCACGGCGGCGATCGCCCCGAGGAGGACGGGGAGCGCGGTGCGGGGAGCTTCGGTCGCGGCATGGCGGCGGGTCACCCTCGGACGATATCCGCTTCGCCGGGGCGAGAGTGACCGCCGCAGGGGACGCGGGACGCCTTCTGGGCGGGCAGTAGACCCGGGCAGTGGACCACTGGAGCGGAACGGCGGCGGCGCGCGCCGGCCGCGACGCAGCCGGACGACGGCGGCAACGAACTAGGCTTGCGGCGTGGTCGCCCCTGCACCGAACGCGTCAAGAGCGCGCACCTGGAACGTCGCCAACGTCCTCACGATGGTGCGCATCGTGCTCGTGCCCGTCTTCGGCTACCTCCTCGTGACGAGCGCCACCGCGGGCACCGGAGTGCGGGTGGCGGCGATGGGCGTCTTTGCGGTCGCCGCGGTGAGCGACCAGCTCGACGGCTATCTCGCTCGTCGGCTCGACCTCGTGACGAACCTCGGCAAGATCCTCGACCCGATCGCGGACAAGATGCTCATCGGCACGGCGCTCGTCATCCTCTCCGTGCTCGGGGACCTGCCGTGGTGGGTGACCGTCGTCATCCTCGTGCGCGAGCTCGGGATCACCGCGTGGCGACTCGTCTCGCTCAACGTCGCCGTCGTCCCGGCCGGGTGGGGCGGCAAGGTGAAGACCGTCGTGCAGTCGGCGGCGATCGGGCTGTACCTGCTCCCGCTCGACGCCTGGGGCGGTCCGGTCCGGGGCGTGGCGATCGTCGTCATGGCGCTCGCGCTCGTGCTCACGGTCGCCACGGGGGTCGACTACCTGCGTCATGGGCTCGCCGCCCACCGACGCGTGCCCCTCGCAGCGCCCGAGGGCATGCCGTGACGTCGGCGACCCCCGACCGCGCGTCCGCGCTGCCCGAGGCACCAGAGCTCGCTCGGCGCGTCGTGGCGGCCGCGACCGCGGCGCGGCGCACGATCGCGGTGGCCGAGTCGCTCACCGGGGGCATGGTCGCTG
>JAFABT010000363.1 GCA_023425905.1 Actinomycetes bacterium
GGCTTGGGCTGTGCATGCTGGGGGTGCGTCGCGCAGCTGCCGCCGAGGACCAGACGCTGGTCGACGAGGCTGCGGTGCTCGCCGGAGGACCGACGATCTGACTCGGCACCCGACGCCGGCGCACAACGAGGTGACGAGGTTCTCGGGCGCGACCCGCGCGTTCGGCAGCGGGACCCACGCCCTCGGCAACCGGACCCGCGCGTTCGAGAGCGGGACCCGCGCGTTCGGCAGCGGGACCCGCGCGCTCGGGAGAGGGACCCGCGGGTTCGGCAGCGGGACCCGCGGGTTTGGGAGCGGGACCCGCGGGTTCGGCAGCTGGGCTCGCGGGTTTGGGGGTGGGGTCTGCGGGATGGGGGTGGGGGTGGGCAGGATGGGGGGATGAGCGAGGAGATGGTGGGGCGACGTCCGCGACGAGGGCGGGTGTCCGTCGTGTGCGGTCCCATGTTCGCCGGCAAGAGCGAGGAGCTCATGCGTCGGGTGCGGCGCGCCCGGCTCGCCGGGCTCAAGGTCGAGGTGGTCTCGCACGCGCTCGACACCCGGCCGGGGGCGGCGCAGATCGCCTCGCACTCAGGGCTTGCGGTCGAGGCCGTGTCCTTCGCGGACGTCGACGCCTTCGCCGCGCACGTCGCCGAGCTCGACCTCGACCTGCTCGCGATCGACGAGGCGCAGTTCTTCGGGCCCCGCGTCGTCGACGTCGTCCTCGCAGCCGCGGCGCGCGGGGTGGAGGTCATCGTCGGCGGACTGTCGGCGACCTACGACGGGCGACCCTTCGAGCCGATCCCGACGCTCATGGCGCTCGCAGAGGACGTCACCAAGCTCACCGCGGTCTGCGTCGTATGCGGGGAGGACGCGGTGTTCCACGAGAAGGTCGCCGCCGACACCGCGACCCGTGACCCGCACGCCCTCGTCTCCGCCAACGTCGGGGGCCTCGAGACCTACGAGGCGCGCTGCAGGCGCCATCACTCGTCGACGGGGCGTGGAGGCGCGTCCTTCTAGACGACGTTCTGCACGCGCGCTCCCCACGAGCCCGCAGGCGCCATCCTCACATGTCGGCCACGCGAGCGGGGTGCGTTGTGGGACTCCTCGCGTCCCCACGTCGCCCCCCGCCGTCGCCACGGTGTGCCCAACCCGAAGCTGTGAGCCGCGCACACCCCTCCCGGTGGGTGCGCGGCCAGCTGCGTCAACGGACCGTGAGGGTGACGACCTTCGACGTCTTCTTCGCGATGCTCTTGGAGCCTGAGTAGGCGACAGTGAGCCGATGCTTGCCCTTGGCGAGCTTGGGCAGGGTGACCGTGACGACGCCCTTGCGGGACGACGTGAGCTTGACGGTCGCGATCTTCTTCTTGCGGTCGTAGACGACGAGGGTGCCCGTCGGCCTGCTCGCACCCGTCACCTTGACGGTGACCTTGAGCTTGGCTTTGGACTTGCTCGTGACTGACTTCTTCACGAGCTTGGTCGTCACCGACGCCTTGGCGTTCGACACGGTGAGGGTCGCAGCGGCGGAGGCCTATGGCGTCGTCATCGGTCTATCCAGCGCTGGGGTGAACTCCGCCTCTCCCTACGCGGGACAACTCACTCGTTCGGCCCTCAGTTCCTGAGCGCCCGAGCGACCGTCTCCACCGATCGTGTGATCTGCGCGTACACCTCGGCGTGGACGTCGTCCGCCCGACGGTAAGGGTCGGCGATGTCGAGGTCCTCCTGCGTGAGGGCCGGGCCCGCTGTTGCGCGCGCGCGTTGAGCGGCGGCGACGAGGGCCTTGATGCGCGGGACGAGCTCGGTCTCGGCGCGGACGGCCTCCAGGGCTGCGGCGTCGACGTGGTCGACGAGTCGCGCGAACTCCCGCAAGGTGAAGGTCCGACGCAGCGCGGTAGGCAGCGTCTGCACGACGGCGGAACGGTGCGTCGTCGTGAGGGTGAGCACGAGGGCGGGCTCACGCAGGATCTCTGCGGTGAGCTGCCGTGCTCGGAACATGTCGGCCGCCACACCGTCGGAGGTGAGCAGCGCCGCCACCTGTGCATCGACCGGGGAGGAGACGACCGCGTGGGTGCCAGCGCTCCGAACGAGCGCCTCGCCGGGCGACGCCGCTACGCCACCTGCGCGCAGGGCGCGGTCGAGCAGCAGCTCCACCGCGGGTGATCGGCAGATGTTTCCGGTGCACACGGCAAGAACGGCGGGAGGGGTCGGCATGCGACTTAGTGTGCCCGCCTATGATCGCCCCGTGACTGATTCTGGCCGCGGGGCGCCCCTGACCGACGCAGTGGACGGGCCTCCGGACAAGTCGTCCGTGGGACCGTCCGCCCCGTCGACGACGACGCGGACAGGACGACGACGTCGTTGGCTCCTTGCGGGTGTCGTCGCGGTTGTGGTCGCGCCGGTCGTGTGGCTCGTCGCGGACGTGTTGCTCCTGCGATCGGCGCTCACCGGGTCGGCCGCGACGCTCACCCAGGTGAGGCAGGCCGCCGATGACGGGGATGTGCCCGCGGCCCGGGAGCTGCTCGCGCAGGCGCAGCAGCAGGTGGCGCGCGCAGAGTCGCATGCGGGGTCGTGGACCGTGGGGGTGCTGGGTGCGGTCCCTGCGCTGGCCGCTGACGTCTCTGCGGTTCGGGAAGTGACGAGCGGGGCGGCTCGTCTCGCGAACGACGCGATGCCCGGTCTGCTCGACGCCCTTGACGTTGTCGACCCGTCACGCCTGCTCCTCGAGGACGGGCGCGTCGACGTCGACGCGCTGCGGTCTGTCGAGGGCAGTGTGCTGGGCGCGGCCGCGGTGATCGCCGAGGTACGTGGGTCGCTCGACGCGATCGACCTCGCGGCGCTGCGGCCGGAGATCTCTGGGCCTGTCGACTCGCTGCGGGGCCAGCTCGCGAGCGTCGCGAAGCAGACGGCCACAGCGGCCCGGGCCGTCGCCGTCCTGCCGACGATGCTGGGCGCAGACGGCCCCCGGCACTACCTCGTGCTCGTGCAGAACAACGCGGAGTTCCGGGCGCTCGGAGGCATCCCGGGGGCGGTCATGATGCTGCGTGCGGAGCAGGGCAAGCTCACGATCGTCGATCACGCGACGGCGGGCGACCTCGAGCACCTCGACAGCCCGGTGCTTCCGCTCACGCCGGACGAGGACGCGATCTTCGGGGCACCGCTGGGCTCCTACATCCAGGACGTGACGTTCACCCCGGACTTCCCGCGTGCGGCCCAGCTGGCGGCCGCGTTGTGGGAGTCGGCGCGTGGCGGCACCATCGACGGCGTGCTTGCGGCCGACCCGGTCGTCCTCGCGGGTCTGCTGCAGGCGACGGGGCCCGTGACGCTCGACTCAGGTGCGACGCTGGCCGGGGAGGACGCCGTCGCGACGCTGCTCAACCGGGTGTACTTCGACATCCCGGACCCGGCGGAGCAGGACGCCTTCTTCGCCGAGGTCGCGACGCGCGTCTTCGGGGCGCTGACGGCCGGGGATGTCGACGGCGGTCGCGCGCTCGACGCGCTCGCTGCCTCAGCCCGTGAGGGCCGGGTGCTGCTGTGGTCTGCCCACGAGGAGGAGCAGGAGCGGCTGGCCGGGACGGTCCTGTCGGGTGAGCTGCGGGGCTCGGTGGGCGATCGGCCGGTCGTGGGGGTTTTTCTCAACGACGGGTCGGCGGCGAAGATGAGCTACTACCTCGACACCGAGGTGCGGCTCACGACCGAGGAATGCCGCCCCGATGGCACGCGCGCCGTGCGAGCCTCGCTGCGCATGACGAACACCTCTCCCGACCCGGCGACGTTGCCGGCCTACCTCCGGGGTTCCGTCCTTGAGCCGGGCCAGGTGCGCACGAACTACCTGTTCTATGCGCCGACGGGCGGCGCGATCGAGCAGGTGTGGATCGACGGGGCGAAGGAGGGCGTGGGCGCCTTCGAGCATCACGGGCTGGCGGTTGCGGGGTGGACGGCGCGGCTCAGCCCGGGGGAATCGGTGCTCGTTGAGGCGCGCATGGCTGTGCCGGCTGAGCTGAGCGGGGATGCGGTGCTGCGGACGACGCCTGCTGCTCGGGGGCAGGTCGTGGAGGTCACGGGGGGTTCGTGCGAGAAGACGGCCATCGACGACACTGCGGGGTCGTAGAATAGTTGCTCTGGGCGCTGGAAATGCCGCGCTTTCCGACATTTCAGTCAGGGGACGTGCTTTCTATGCTGAAGTCATTCAAGGCCTGCCTCGGTGCTGGGGCTGCCGCGACTGTGGCGTTGTTGTTCCCTGCCGCCGCCTCCGCCTACGAGGCCGAGGACTACTCGACGACGATCTCGGCGCCATCTCCCGTTGCTGGGGAGCCACTCACCGTGACGACGCGGGGGCCGGCGGGCAACCCGAAGATGACGCTGACGATCACGTCGAACCCGGCCTCGATCCCGGCTAGCGCCATCGAGATCGCTGGCACGAAGTCCTTCACGTCGACGACGATGAATGGCGTCGCGGAGTTCAGGGTCACGTTGCACGAGGCGGGGAAGTACACGATCGTCCCGACGGACGTCGATGGTGTCGTGCTCTCGACGCAGACGGTCACGGTGACGGAGCCCGCGGGCTCAGTTCCGGACGAGAAGCATGACGGACTCCCGACCACGGGGTCGCAGGCGGTGAACATCGCACTGGTCGCTGGCGGCCTCGTCGCGGTGGGCGGCGGGGCGGTGCTCGGCGTACGTGCGGTGCGCGCACGCCGAGCGACCGCCTGACGGGCTACCTCTTCTTCGCGGGAGACTCCGCGTCCGCGGCCTCGGGCGCGTAGCCGTAGCCGTAGCCGTAGGCCTCGCCCCGGCCTCGGCCGCCAGCGACGCGGTTCATGACGAGTCCCATGACTCGTGCGTCGACGGCTTCGAGGTTCTTGATTGCGGTGGTGAACTCCTGCCGATGGACAGCGTGGGTCCCGACGACGACGATCGAGCCGCCGACAAGCTTGGAGAGCACCGCGGCATCGGTGACGGGTAGCAGCGGCGGGGTGTCGAAGAGAACCCAGTCGTAGGAAGCCGTCGCGTCACCAATGAACTCGACCATGTTCTTGCCGCCGAGCAGCTCGGACGGGTTGGGCGGGATCGTGCCGGCGGTGAGGATGTGCAGGTGGCTGTCGCCCCACGGTTGGACGACATCCTCAAGCTGTGCTTGGCCGATGAGGATCGTCGTGAGTCCGACCTCCCCTTCCAGGGAGAAGATTCCCGCGACGGAGGGACGCCGCAGGTCGGCGTCGATGAGGAGCACGCTTGCGCCGGTGTCGGCGAGCGCGAGGGCGAGGTTCGTGATGGTCGTCGACTTGCCCTCGTTGGGGAGCGAGCTCGTCACGAGCACCGAGCGCGAACCCGCCTCAAGACCAAGGAACTGCAGATTGGTGCGCAGCCTCCGGTAGGACTCAGCGGGCAGCGAGTAAGGGGCGTCGCGCACGATGAGCGGGTGCTCGGCGAACTCGTCGCTCGTCCCGACCTTGCCGATGATCGGAAGATCGGTGAGTGCCGTGACATGGGCCTCGTCCTGGACGCGGGTGTCCAGCAGTTCTCGCAGCAGGGCGTACCCGAGCCCGGCAGCTAGTCCGAGCGCCAGACCCAACGCAAGGTTGAGGGCGAGCTTCGGCGAGGACGGGTCCGTCGGTGCGGTCGCGTCCCGGACCTTGGAGATCTTCACCGGCGAGGCGCCGCCATCGGACGGCCGCTCGAACTCGGTGATCACCTCGGCGAAGTGCTTGGCCACCGCATTGGAGATGGCGGCAGCGATCGCGGGGTTGGCGTGCGTCACGGTCACATCGATGAGGGACGTGTTGAGGGGGATCGCCGCGTGCACCATGGAGGCGAGCTCTTGGGTCCGAAGGTCCAGCCCGAGCTCGTCTATGACAGGCTGCAGCACTCGCGGGCTCGTCGCCATCGACGCGTACGACGTCACCTGCCGCTGCGTGAAGTTCGACCCCTGCGCGAGGTCACTTGCCGATGTCCCACCCTGAACGGACACGAAGATCTGACTCTTTGCCTCGTACTGCGGAGTCATCATCAAGGACACCCCGAAGGCCGCCGCGACAGCGACCATTGACGCGACAACGAGGCCGATCCATCGCTTGCGCACGACGCGCAGGTAGTGCTGCAGCTCCACGGATAATTCCTCGTTTCGGGGCAACACGACCAAGAACGGGCGGACTCAAGACCGGCACAAGTGTACCGTCCACGATCGATCGCGCCGGCCACACGATCAACGTCCCCCACACCAGCGCGCGAACCTGCAGCCGCACACATAGTGCCGCGACTCGCCCCTCGGTGCGCCACGCGAGCCGACCTGTACATAACGCCCATGGGACGGGGCCAGGCCTGGCCCGGGGAGGACGCTGTGAACTCGTGGCGGACCACGCCGCGCTTGTCGACCACAGCGAACAGGCCATCATGAGGAGCAGGTTCGGCCCTGCCGTGCTGGGTCTTCTTCTTGTGGTGGCTGGCCGTGATAACGGCGAGCGAGCAGGAAGGCGTCTTCCCGGCAGACGCGCCTGGGACGGGTAGACCGCAGCCCTTCGCAGGAGCTCGTCGTCCTGCTCGAGAAGGCGGATCCGCCTCTTGGTTTCGCGGAACTCGACGCGCTCGGCCTCGCACTGACCCGGCCGGTGACCGGTCTCGATGTCGGACCGCTTCATCTAGTTAGCCCGCCCGCCTTCGGAGATGCCGAAGCCCTTCGCGATCTGCGCCAACGGCGCCTGGCACTTGAAGGCCACCGCCACGACATCGTCGCGGCACTCCTGAGATAGGTCTCCGCCACGGGAACGTCCTTCCAGCGTGGACGGATCCTCGCGGGTCAGATGTCAGCCAAACTCGGGGCAGCACCCTCCCCTGGGAAGGGCTATGTATGCTAGAGACTGAAGCGGGCACTGCGGTCGACGATCTCTCGCGGTCGCGGATCCTCGAGCGCCGTCTCGGGCCGCTATTGGCGCGCCTAGCCGATGCCGCCCTCGTGGCGGATCATCCGTATCTAAAGTGGAGATCATGTCTGCACCTGATGCCTACGCGCCCAATCACGATGAATGCCCCGAGGCGGTCACCGGCCAAGTCGGCGCTTCTGCCTGGGTCGTCATCCCCGCCCGTGGCGGCTCTCGAGGCGTGCCGCGTAAGAACCTACGGCTTCTGGCAGGACGACCTCTGATCACCTACGCCATCGAGGCTGCAATGGCAACGGTTGATTCAGCGCACGTCGTTGTGATCACGGACGATGACGAGATAATCAGCGTCGCAGAAGGCCAAGGCGCTCGCACGGTATTCGAGTCGACCCCGGTACCCCCCGAGGAGACGCTGGATTCGAAGATCCTGCGGAACATCCCGGTACTGCGGGGAATGGGTGCTGTTGACGACGATATCGTCGTGACCGTGCAGCCGACTTCGCCGCTGCTCAAGGCGTCATCCATCCGGCGCGCGGTGAGCCTCGTGCGAGAGAGCGGCGATGGATCGGTACTGAGTGTTGTCGACGACCGTCATCTGAGATGGACGGTCAACGCCAGCGGGGTGCCCCAGCCTGAGTTTGAGGCTCGGCTCAACAGGCAGCAGCTGCCGTCGTCCTTCAGAGAAACGGGCGGGGTCCTGGCAAGCCGGCTCGGAGACATCGAACGAAGTAGGACGCGGATAGTCCCGCCTGTTCGGCTCCTGGAACTTCCGCAACGGGAAGCCGTCGACATCGACGACTTTGCGGACTTGTATGCGGCCGCGCACCTGCTCACCCAGCTACGAATCATGATCCGCACCGATGCCGCTCAAGCACTGGGAATGGGTCACGCGTACCGGACCCTGTCGATGGCCGCAGAGCTTGCGCGCCACGAGCTCTCTATCTGGACGCGCAGGGACATGCCACTGGGGAAGAGCTTCTTCTCGCAGTATCCCTATCTGCATCAGGAGATCGAGGACGAGTCGGACTTCATCGAGCGGGCTCGGACTCAGCAGCCCGACGTGATCATCGTCGACGTTCTTGATTATGACGTGGACGTGATGTCCACGCTCCGCTCCGCATGTCCTGAGTCGAAGATCGTTTCCGTGGAAGACAGCGGTCCAGCAGCCGAGCGCGCGCACGTTCTCCTGGCTGAGTTCGTAGCCAATGCTTTTGTGCCTCCAGATCGAGTACTGAGTGGCGCCGCCAATTCGATTCTCTCACCAGCCTTCGAGACCTGCGCCCCCATCGACACGATGACCGCCGCTGGGGTCGAGCACATCGTGGTGCTCTTCGGAGGCACGGATCCCAGTGGTCTGGCCTCGAAGGCGCTTGATTCACTGAGCCGCTGCGGGTTTACCGGGGAGGTCTCGGTCATTCGAGGGCTCGGGGCAAGCGATGTCGAGATCGGCGACCGCCCCTATGGGGTCCGCGTCCTCAGGGACGTGAAGAACATGCCGAAGGTGCTGCGATCCGCCCAGTTCGCCTACACGTCTGCCGGGCGAACCGTCTTCGAGCTGGCGACCATGGGCGTCCCAGCGATCTGCCTCGCGCAGAATAAGAAGGAGATGACGCACACCCACGCGACGAGCGAGCTCGGCGTGTGGAACTTGGGTCTGGGAACGGACGTGGCGCAGGATCTGATAGACCGCGCGACTCATGAGATGCTGCACTCGGCAGACCTTCGTAGCCGCCTTAGAACGAGCGCCTTGCACACAATGGCCGGAAGGTCGAACAGGAGCACACTCGCGCGCGTGCTTGAGATGGTAGGGCTGGGGGGCTTCCCGAACCTCTAGCGATCCGCGCGAGCAGCAGACGCTGAACGTCCTGCCCCGAGAGAAGAGAAGCACCCGCCCGGCGGTCGACGTGCTACCACGACCCTTCGGAGTTGAGCATGGTTGAGGTCGGCCACGGGGGCTGCGTGGCGACACCGTTTCGACCGCACCTGGAAGCCGTCGCACTATGGCCGGGACCGGGCGGCGACCTCGTTGGTCGCTCTGACCCATGACCAGGCCAGACTCGTCCACGCCCGCCTGCTGGACGTGACCCCGGGCGGGCCGGGAACCGCCTACTCAAGGCGGTTGGCGGCCAAGCCGGACCGGTTCACCGCCACGGTCGATCACGCCTTCCCCACTCAGAACGCCGCCCTCGCGGCATGACTACCACTCACCCGGTGTCGACCGACACCGCAGCAGTCCCCTATGACACGTCGGTCCGATTGACGGGAGCGCCCTGCTCGAGCGCACGCCTAGTCGTCAGCCCGACAACGCCGTCCCATTCTGCGACCGGAACGCCCACGTTTGCGCGGAGCGCGATCAGATCGGACTCAGTCAAAATGTGTCCGCTCGGCAGCGCGCGGGCAGTGAAGATTCGGCGGCGCGCATTCGAGAGTGCCGCCGACTGGCCGTGCAGTTCGGGCTCACCGGAACCAAGCATCGTGCGGTACGAGGCCAGCTTCGCCGTGAAGGCGAGTAGACCCTCCTCGTCGGCGGCATGGTAGTGATCGTTGCCTGGCGCCTGCCGATCATCCGTGAAGTGCTTCTCGATCACCTGCGCGCCGAACAGACTCGCCATCTCGAGTGCCGGCAGTCCGCCGTCGCCGTCCGGTGCGACATGGTCTGAGTAGCCGACGCTGCATCGACCACCGAAGGCGTCGACCAACGTCTTGATGTGGGCGAGATTGGCCGACGCGGGAGGCGTCGGATAGTTCAGGACGCAGTGCAGAAGACACACCTCAGACGCCCCAGCGCCCAAGAGAATATCGACTGCCGTTTCCATCTCAGCCCGAGTGCCAGCACCCACGGAGAGGATGACCGGCTTAGCGGTTGACCCGATCGCTCGAAGCAGCGGCACGTTGGTCAGGTCCGCTGAGGCGACCTTGTGCAGCGACACAACAGGGTTCAAATACTCAACCGCGTCAAGGTCGAACGGGGTGGACATGAAGTCCACACCCACCGAATCGCTGAACCGTGCGAGTTCCAAGAACTCGTCCGGGCCGAAGGTATCCAGCTTCGAGAACAGCTCGTGCTGAGACCGCGTCGGCTCCTTGCTCGTGTCCCAATACGACGGGCTGTCGTGCTTGCTGGCCAAGGTGTCGGCCTTGTAGCTCTGGAACTTTGCGGCGTGAGCGCCGCCACGCTTGGCCGACAGAATGAGGCTCTTGGCTCGCTCCATCGAGCCCTCATGATTAACGCCGATCTCGGCAATCACATAGGGGTCAAGGTAGTCCCTGGCGAGCGTGGATCGAGTCCCAGTCATCATGCCTCCGCGTTGCCTGTCGTCCGAATATTGTGACTGCAAAACATTAATCAAACCGCCAAACACTGGTGCGCCCGTTTGCATTGCTTCGGCACTCTTGCGTCGCGCCCGCCCCACCGGGCCGACTCTAACAGAGCCAGATGAGGGCGAGGGCTACACGTCCGTGCAGCAACGTCCCGCCCTTAAGAGCCCGGCGTCGACTGCCGCCTCGAATCACCGCGCGCGAGACGTCTAAGACCGTCTCGCCACCCCGACGCGGCCGGCGCTGGTCCTGCCTGGCCCAGCCGACCCATCTTCCGCGCTCGGCATGACTCGAGCGAAGATCCAGATCGCCGCTAGGAAGAAGATGAAGTCGAAGCCACCAACGGTATTGACAAAGGGAACCCCGAACACTGCAAGGATCACGACCGTCTTCGCTCCCCCGCCGTCACTGATAGCCCAAGCCGCAACCCTACCCAGGCAGACGCCGATTACGAGAGCGGCTATCGGCGCTCCAATCTTGCCGAAGGCAAGCGTCAGGGTCCCTGGCAGCGTGTAGTACAGGTTTTCGTAGAATACGAAGCCGTCCTGTCGCGGGAAGAAGGGGAGTTGCGGCAGCAGTTCCCCCGGCGCAAACGTAAACTGGGGCGCCGCTCGATACAATTCGGAAAACTCGAACAAGGCGTGCGCTGCGTACTGATTAAGCTGAAGTATCGGGAAGAAGTACCGAGCCCCAAACTGACCCTGAAGAATACTAAGGGAGGACTCAGACGCGGGAACGTAGCGGGCGTATCCCAACTGACTGCTGTTGATCGCCACCTCCAAACTGTCGGACGATCCCGTGATGGACATGAAGCGAACGAGGAACAGTGCGCCTGAACCAACGATTAGTAACGGCACCACGACCGCCAGGGTCCGCTTCGAGACCTCGAGACCGAGCAGGAGGATGAGCGCGATGAGGACGATCCCCCGAGAGCCGGTCAACAACAGATCCAGCACGTACAGCGATCCCATTGCCCGCCCGAACCACAGCGACCTGCGATCCATCCGGTGTCGCAAGAGAGCGAACAGGACGAGTCCGAACGCCGGCGCGAGAGCGCCGATCACGGAAGCGACGTTCGAGTCGGCCACCCGAGAGTCACGCACGGCAGAAATCGAGAAGAGGTCGCCCGCGGGACGCAAGACCAGCCGATCGACCAGGCGTGAGCCCACACCCACGGCGAGAAGAAGGCGCATCAGGAACTGCAACGTGTCGACGCTCATCGCCGCCGGGCGTGCAACGTGCACAGCGCTGGAAAGGAGGAGGCCGCTGTAGAGAAGCACGAAGCAAAGCAGCGCATACGCGCCGAAGCCTGCAGTCAGCATGTTGAAGTGAGGACTGATAAGCGGAGAGATGCATGCGATCAACACCAGTAGCCACGAAGCCAAGACCGCTCCGGTCAGGTGGCGCACGTTCCGACTAGTAGGCAACTTCATCAGCCCGCAGCCCAGAGAAGACCCGCTCAAGAGCGCGTGGCGCGCTCGGCGACCCAATCCTCTTCATGTTGATGACTCTCGCCTCTGGGAACATATTCTTTATTGAGAGCGCGCCCGACGAGGAGAACGAAATCACTTCGACAACGTTGTACTCTCGCACCACGTCTTCGAGAGCTCCATCCATGAGCATTGCCCATGAACATTTTGCCAGGAGCTGCGACACTTCACTGGGGCCTGTGGGGTGCGGCCTGTAGTAGAACGTCGCGCCCGGCTGCACACTGGCCAGACCCTCCAGTGCCCGGACGGCTGCTTCGGCGGCGGTCCCTTGGGGCGCAACATCACAGCCGGTGTCGAGAAACAGCCTCACCATGGTCGCGTTCTCATCGGGGACAACCCTAGGGAAGGCCAGGGTGAGGTCGATGGGAACAACTTCGTATGGGACGCCTTCAAGTGCATGCGGGTACATCGCATGCAACGCGGAGGCTCTACTCGTGCGCAGCATCGTCCCGTAGTCATCATGCGGCGGGGCAACTTCCCGCCAGCGAAAGTGTCTGAACGTCAAGAACCGGTAGACTATGCTCAGCGCGCCCCCTGGGATCTTCGTCTCATTGTAATACGCTGTCCCGTCGTCATAGACCTCGATGTCACGGGCAAATAGCGCGAAGAGCGAGAACCACGGATTGAATGGGTGCGAGATGACTGCGACGCTGTGCCTGTCCAGTGCGCACCGCGCGAGCTGACCGCTCGCCCTCACGACCGAACGAAACGACATCCCTGCGCCATTGCGCTCAACGTTAATCACCCGGACCTCGCCGTCATGACGCATGCCAGCGGCCAGTGATCTGTGCATATCGGTAACCAGCACTAGATATCGCACGCGCGAATTATCTCCAAGGCTCGTGATCGACGACGGTCTGGGAAGCGGGAACTCTGTATCACGAGAGTTCCCTGGCTAGTTGATCCGGTTCGTAGAGTTTGCGGAGCGCTCGTGACAACGCCTCCGGATCCATCGTGGCCAGCAGCGCCCGGGTTGCTTCCTGGGCCACGCCCCGGTGCTGCTCGTCGGTTAGGACGCCCACGGCGCGGTCGGCTACCTGTGCCGCATCGGCACCGGTAACTAGTGCGGTGTGGGCCAGCGCCGGTATGGCGCGTGCAACTACTGGGACGTCACAGGCTGCAGCATCAAGGATACTGAGCGGAAACCCCTCATACGCAGCACTGTGAACATACAGTGTGCTATTACGAAGGCGTGCTCTCACCTCGTCGGAGCTGATCCAGCCTGTGACAAATATGTCACGGGCCTCAAGCTCAGCGCGAAGCGACCGGTCCCCATCGCCTATCCAGCAGAACTCCACGTCCGCAATCTGCGCCCGCACGCGGTCGGCAACATCGATGTAGAAGGAGGGGTCCTTCTGCGGTGCTATTCGCCCGAGCATCGAGACGAGGGGCCTGCGCGGCTGATCACCCTTGAGGGGTTCTCGCTCGGGCATAAACGACGAGATGTTCGGGATCTCGATGATCTCGGCGTCGCAGTCGAACTTCCTTACCATGGCAGTTTCGTGCGGAGACAGGACACCAATTCTGAGCGTTCTCCGCGCGAGAATTTTCTCCGCGCCATAGATCAGGCTGCGCCGCAAGGGAGACAACGCCGGATCGTCGAATTTGAAGCAGTGCGCCTCATAGATCACCGGCCTACCAGCGGGCACCGCTCGCGCATAGACCCCGGCCCAGCTGGAGTGGGCGTGGACGAAGTCGGGCTGAACTGCCGCTACGGCCGCACGGACGGCTACCACGCGACGCACTAAACCAGCAGGCATCCGACGCGTCGAAGCCCACGGCACCTTGTCGTCGGGCGGCTCGGCTCCGGCCCAGAGAAGATGGTGCTCGATATGCGGAGTCGCGAGGACGCGAGAGATGATCGCCCTGCCGGTTCCGCTGTCGAAGCACTCCGTAACGTGCAGGATGCGCTTAGTGATTGGTCTCACCTCTACTTGTGGAACGCCGTGTCTTTGCTTGTGGCGCGAGGAGCCTGCGCGCGACCGCACCGTCGTCGCTCCCGGAATCAGATTGTCCGCAGACGTTCATCTCTCGCCATCAGCCTGCGTGCGAGCACGACTAGTTTGGCAACCAGCAGTATTGCGCTGGCACTTCCTACAGCTACTAGTACCGCCGTCACTGGTGCCGCGCGAGCAAAGAGGGCGATGATCAGCGCGAAGACGCCGAAAGCAGCGACCGTTGCCACAACGATGGCCCTGTCGGCATCGAGTGCGTAGAGGCCGTAGTGCGGGACGAGAGACAGGTTGTAGATCGCCGCCACGAGCATCACCCACGGGAGCATCCATACGTACTCTTCATACACTCCTCCGCCGATGAATCTGAGTATCAAAGGCTGAGCGATGATGACAGCAAGCGTGATGCCAGCTACCGCGACCACGCTCCTCACGGCGAGCGAGCGAAGGTTGGCCATGTAGGCCTCGCGATCGTTCTGGTGGGCGGCCTTCACCAGACGCGGGTATGCGAACTGTTGCACGCCCGCATACAGCACCTGTGTCATACCACCGGAGACGCTCGCGAAGACCGTGTACGCGCCAAGTGTCTCAAGGTCGGCGAAGTGTGCGACGACCTGACGGTCCATGGTGAACAGCGCCCGCAGGCACAGCGTGCCCAGGAGGAACGGCGCTGCGATCCGCACGCCCTTTCGAATCCATGCTCGGTCGACGTGACCCTTCGGTGTGCCACGCAGATGAGAGGTCAAGAACCAGATCCCGGCACCAACGCCCAGGACGTCGCACAGCAGCCAGCCCGTCAGCGCCGTCTCGAGTGAGCGCAACTCCGGCACCAACGCTAGTACCGGGATGACGAGCAGAGGAGCGAGGCCTTGACGGATGAAGAGCCCAAGGCTGGCGCCCATCTGGTCGTTCATCGCGATCAGCAGGCGATCGAGCTCTTGGCCGAGGTGCTCGAGCGGAAGGAGCACGGCGAACCACGGCGCAAGGGACCAGGGGAGGAGCCCGAACGCGAAGAGAAGGAGGAGCAGCGGGCCTGCCGTCGCGTAGAGCCGCCCCGAGAGTGCCAGCTGGGATCGAAGGAACCGCCGCCAGTGCTTCGGCTCCTCGCGAATGATCTCCCGTGTCGAGTACGTGTAGAAGTCGAAGCCGAACACGAACGCGGCGTACGAGATCGTCACAGCCAGCAGGCCGTACGTTCCCACTTCGACGGCAGGCAGGTAACGCGCCAGAAAGAAGATAAGCCCGAACCGGAAGGCAAGTGCGGACATACGTACGCCAGTCGGCACGAGACGATGCGTGCGAACACTCTCTGTCAATGTGATGAGCCGTATCTAGGTTTCACGTCGCATCGGTGCCGATGATCCGGAACGACTTCGGGTTAGTACGCGCCATCCGAAGCGAGCACCGCCTTCACCGTGCGGACCAAGATGATGAGATCACCCGTGAGCGACCAGTTCTCGGCATAGAAGACGTCCATGCGGATCCCTTCCTCGACCGCCAAATTCGACCGACCGCTGACCTGCCACAGCCCTGTAAGGCCAGGTCTCACGAGCAAGCGTCTCCCAGCCTTGCGGTCGTACTGAGCCACCTCGGCATCGATCTGCGGCCGGGGACCGACCAGACTCATGTCGCCCTTCAGCACGTTGAACAGCTGCGGAAGCTCGTCGAGCGAGTACCGCCGCAGCACGCGGCCGACCGTCGTCACGCGCGGGTCGTTCTTCGGCTTGTAGAACATGCCCACGTCGTCGACGCCCTCGGCAGCGAGCACCTCTGCGAGACGGTCGTGCGCGTCCGGAACCATCGAGCGGAACTTGAGCATGCCGAAGTGCGTGCCGCCTCGTCCAACGCGCTGCTGCACGAAGAACAGCGGACCGGCACTCGTCGTCTTGACGAGCACAGCTATCGTGAGCAAGACCGGTGCCAGCAGAATGGTGAGCACCAACGCTGCGACCCAGTCCGTCACGGACTTGATCACGTAGCGCGGACCGTCAAACCGTGGCTCGTCGACGTGCAGCAGGTTCGTGCCCGCCACCGGGCTCGTGACGATGCGTTGCCCCGCGATGTCGACGAGCGCCGGCGCGAGGGCAAGGTTGATGCCGCTCGCCTCGAGGTCCCACCCGACGTGCTTCACCAGTTCGGTCGTGAGGTCCGACGAGCTCGTCAGCACGACGAGACTTGCGTCGAGTTCCCGCGCCTTTGCCGCGATGTCGACGAGGTCACCGACGGTCTCGACACCGTCGATCGCGTCCTCTCCGGGCGCCAGGCACACGCCCACAACGTCGAGGCCGGCATCGACCGACGCCCTGAGCTCAGCGACAGTCTCCGCGACCCGCGTGCGGGAACCCGCGACGAGCACTCGATCGAGAGCCTTGCCCTTGCGGCGCGCCGCGAACAGGTGTTTGCGCGCCAACCACCGGTTGATCAGCAGCGCGAGCGTGCCCGCAGGAAACGCAATGAGCAAGAAGCTGCGCGCGACGTCGACCTTGAGCATGAGGCACGCGATCGCGACCATCGAGAAGGCGAGCCAGGACGCCCCGAGGATCGCTGTGTACTCAGCGAAGCCCGCGCCGATAAGACGCTCGCGCCGCGTGCGCCGCATGACCATGGCCACGCACCACAGGGCGGCCAGGCATACGCACACGGTGATGTACCCGGCGTGGATGAGACCGTCGACCGCGACGCCCTCGTGCCCGCGGGGGAACCGCAGCACGTAGGCCGCGAGCGTCGTCACCAGAACGATGACGGTGTCAGACCACCGCAGGTACCGCACGTACCCCGTGACCCAGCGGGGGGAGCGTGGCCCGACTCTCTCGTCTTCCCGCCCCCGGCCGATCGTGTTGATAGCCTCCGCGAGGTCGGCGGTCGCCGAGCCCGCCATCGGCGCCCCCTCGTGCACGACCATTGCCCCCAGCCTCCGCAAGTTCCGTCATCATGTCGGCTGCACGTTGCGCCGCCCTGTCGCACACCACCCCGTGATGTGCGCACGCTTCCAGAGGCTTCGACCACGGGCCACCCGAACTTGAGCAATACCCCCCAAACGGGCGAGGTGACAAATCTAGTGCGCGCGCAGGTTAACCCGTCGTGACGACCACGTAATGGTCACCCACCACGTCCCCGATATTCACGGCACTCATCGGTCGCCTACGCTGCTCACGTGCGCGTATCCGTGCTGGCTCGCCCCGGGTGGACTACCGCCTTCGCCCTGTGCCTCGTCGCCTGCGCCCCCGTGCAGCACACGGCACACCCGCCACCGCTCGCAGAAGCGCTCCACGCAGAGATCGACGACGAGCGCTCCTCCGCAGGGCTCCCGCCGCTCGACTCGTCCCCCTGCGCCACAGACCACGCGACGTCACGGGCCGCAGCGCTCCCGCCAAGCCCAGCGCCCCTCGCCCACACCCCGCTCGACGCCGTCCTCGCCACGTGTCACGTCGCCGTGGCGGGCGAGAACCTCGCCCGCCACGAAGACGGTCCGCCGGAGCCCCACGCCATTGTCGCCGCCTGGATGACATCCCCCGGGCATCGTGCGAACATCCTCGACCCGCAGTTCATTGGGCTAGGCGCAGCGTGCACCGCCGGACCACAGGTGCGATGCGCCGTCGTCTTCGTCGGCCCGACGCCGGGTGACTAGAGCCGGACACTCCGCCGCGCCGACGTGCAGGGCGGTCCGACGCACAGCGAAGGCCAGCAACCGTGCGGTTGCTGGCCTTCGCCGATGGCTTGCGGTGAGGACTACTTCTTGACCTTGACGGACTTCGACGTCGAGGACTTGAGGTAGTTCGACGACTTGGGCGTGAACGTCACCTTGACCGAGTACTTGCCGGCGCGCTTGCCGAGCTTCTTCAGGGTGACCTTGACGGTCTTGCCGGCCTTGACGGAGACCGTCTTCGAGGAGGCGTAGCCCTTGCCCGTGATGGTGACCTTGACCTTGCCGGCCTGGCTGGCCTTGACGCTGACCGAGGCCTTCTTGCCGAGACGGAGGCTGATCTTGCTGGCCTTGACCGAGGTCTTCGCCTTCTTGATCGTGATCGACTTCGAGCTGGCCTTGCTCGACTTCCAGATGCCGCTGCCGGCGTAAGAGCCGCTCACGGTGTACTTGCCAGCGGCGAGCTTGCCGAACTTGACCGTCGCCGAGCCGTTCTTGAGCGTGGCCGTCTTCGACGTCTTGCCGATCTTGACCGTCACCTTGCCCGTGGGGACACCGTCGCCGGACTTGACCTTGACGGTGGCGGAGATCGACTTGCCGTAGGTGGCGCTCTTGACCGAGACGGACGTCGTCGTGGCGACGGTGCCTTCGTAGCCAGCGGCGACGGCCGGAGCGGCCGCCAGGCCAGCTCCGACGAGCGAGAGCGCTGCGGCTGCAGCGACAAGGATCTTGCGCATAGGGAATCCCCCTTGGGTAGGTGATGAGAGCGTGTTCGATCGTCACTATAGGGGCAGGCACCGTCGCCGGGACCAGGTCATCTTGACCCGTACCGCCAGATGGACTAACTCTGACGGACAACTGTGAGATTCCGGACAGCACCCTCGATGCTGTCAGCGACCCGGGACCGTCACCCGCTTCGGCTTCCCCGGGCGCTACACCCCCGCAACCGCACCCCGCCGTGCCGCGACGACCTCCGCCACCTGCACCGCGTTCAACGCGGCACCCTTGCGGAGGTTGTCGTTCGAGAGGAAGAGCACGAGGCCCTTGCCGTCAGGGACCGACTGGTCCTGGCGGATGCGACCGACGTACGACGGGTCCGCACCCGCGGCCTTGAGGGGCGTCGGCAGGTCGACGACCTCGACGCCCGGGGCGGCCTCGAGCAGCTCGGTCGCGCGCTCGGGGGTGATCGGGCTGGCGAACTCGGCGTGCACCGACAGGGAGTGGCCGGAGAACACCGGGACGCGCACGCACGTGCCCGCGACGCGCAGGTCGGGCAGCGAGAGGATCTTGCGCGACTCGTTGCGGAGCTTCTGCTCCTCGTCGGTCTCCCCCGTGCCATCGTCGACGAGGTTGCCCGCGAGGGCGACGACGTTGAACGCGATCGGCGCCGCGTAGACCTTCGGCTGCGGAACGTCGACGGCGGAGCCGGACAGCGCGAGACCCGCCTGGGTCCCCTGCGCGACGATGTCCTGCACCTGCGAGTCGAGCTCGGAGACCCCGGCGACACCCGAGCCGGACACGGCCTGGAAGGTCGTGACGACGAGGCGCTCGAGCCCGGCCTCGTCCGCGAGCGGCTTGAGGACGGGCATCGCGGCCATCGTCGTGCAGTTGGGGTTCGCGATGATGCCCTTGACCGCGGAGTCCACGGCCTCGGGGTTGACCTCGGAGACGACGAGCGGCACGTCGGGGTCGAGGCGCCATGCGCTCGAGTTGTCGATGACGACCGCACCGGCCTCCGCGAACCGCGGGGCGTGCGCCTTCGACGTCGAGCCGCCCGCGGAGAACAACGCGATGTCGATGCCGCGGAGGTCGTCGACGCTCACGGCGGCGACGTCCTCGACGACGACGTCCTCGCCCCGCCACGGCAGCGTCGAGCCGGCCGAGCGCGCCGAGGCGAAGTAACGGATCGACGCGACGGGGAAGTCGCGCTCCTCGAGGAGCTGCCGCATGACGTTGCCGACCTGGCCGGTCGCGCCGACGACGGCGACGGAGAGTCCCTGAGCCATGATCAACGCCCCGTTCCTGCGTAGACGACGGCCTCGGACTCGGCGTCGAGGTCGAAGGCGGTGTGCACGGCGCGCACCGCGTCGGTGAGCGAGTCCGCCCGCGTGACGACGGAGATGCGGATCTCCGACGTCGAGATCATCTCGATGTTGATGCCCGCGTCGCGCAGCGCGCCGAAGAGCTTCGCCGAGACGCCAGGGCTCGACTTCATGCCGGCGCCGACGAGCGAGAGCTTGCCGATCTGGTCGTCGAACTGCAGCGAGGCGAACTTCAGCTCGTCCTGCGCGGCGGTGAGCGCGGCGAGGGTGCTCGGCACGTCGCCCTCGGGGAGCGTGAAGGAGATGTCCGTGAGGCCGGTCGCGGCCACGGAGACGTTCTGGACGATCATGTCGATGTTCGCACCCGCGGTCGCGACGACCTCGAAGATGCGCGCGGCGGTGCCCGGGACGTCCGGCACGCCGACGACGGTGATCTTGGCCTCGCTGCTGTCGTGCGCGACGCCGGAGATGATCGGCTCTTCCATGGCTGCTTCCTCGTCGGTCGTGGTGGTGACGGGCTTGCTGGTGACGAACGTGCCCTCCTTGCCGGAGAAGGACGAGCGCACGTGGATGGGGACGCCGTAGCGGCGCGCGTACTCGACGCAGCGGAGCATGAGGACCTTTGCGCCGGACGCGGCGAGCTCGAGCATCTCCTCGTACGTCACGGAGTCGAGCTTGCGGGCCGCGGGGACGATGCGCGGGTCGGCGGAGAAGATGCCGTCGACGTCCGTGTAGATCTCGCAGACGTCCGCGCTCAGCCCGGCGGCGAGGGCGACGGCGGTCGTGTCCGACCCACCGCGGCCGAGCGTCGTCACGTCGTTCGTGTCCTTGGTGACGCCCTGGAACCCGGCGACGATCGCGACGGCCCCCTTCTCGATCGTCTCCCGGATGCGGTGCGGGACGACGTCGACGATGTGCGCCCGCCCGTGGACGGCGTCCGTGATGACGCCCGCCTGCTGACCGGTGAAGGACTTCGCCTTGACCCCGAGGTTGTTGATCGCCATCGACAGCAGGGACATCGAGATGCGCTCACCCGCGGTGAGGAGGATGTCCATCTCGCGCTGCGGAGGAAGGGGGCTCACCTGCTGGGCGAGGTCGAGGAGCTCGTCCGTCGTGTCGCCCATCGCCGAGACCACGACGACGACGTCGTTCCCGGCGCGCTTCGACTCTGCGATGCGCTTCGCCACGCGCTTGATGCCCTCGGCATCGGCAACGGACGAGCCACCGTACTTCTGCACGATGAGTGCCATGTTGTTCGCTCTTTCGTCGCTGGCCCCGTTGATCTAAACGTCCGCCAGTTCTTGTGTGTCGCGGCCGAGTGTAGGCCTACGACGCAGCGCCCCGGTACCCGTTCCCGGCATGCGGGCGTCCTGGGTGCCGGGGCGCTGCTCGACGCGTCGCCGCGCCTCGCTCGGGCGCGCGTCGCGTCAGGGCTTCTTCTGGTCCGCGATGAAGCCCTGGACGGCGTCGATCGCGCTGTCGACGTGGCTGTCGACGCTGTCGGGCGTCTTGTCCTTGACGAACTCGCCGACCTTCTCCGCTCCGTCCGCGATCGCGTCGCCGTGCTGCCCCAGCGCGTCCTTCGCCTTGCCGACGAGGTCTTCGATCCCCATGGTGCATCCTCCTTGCGTCACGGCCTGCGCCTGGTGCGCGGGACCTGTCAGCCCTGCAGGGCGTCGTACTCCGCCTCCGTCGCGACGTCGTCGTCGACGTCAAGACGGAGGTGGGCGAGCAACGTCTGGAGGACGCGGAGCGCGCTCGAGGCTCGCTCACCCCAGACGGAGAGGTAGGAGAACTGCCACCACCACAGCGCCTCCGCGAGGGAGCCCGCCTCGAGGTGGCGCAGGCCCTGCTCGAGCGCCTGCGCGATCGTCGCGAGGTCGCCGGAGAGGCTCGCCTCGCCGACCTCGACGCCGAGCACCGGGTCGACGACCTCGGCGTAGGAGTCGAGGCCCTCGAGGGTGTTCGCGAGGCCGGCGCGCAGCGGGTCGACGTCCGCGTCCGGGCCGGCGTCGGGCTCGAAGCGCTCCGCGGGGACGACGTCCATCATCGCGCCGAGCCTGGCGCCTGCGGCGAGGACGTCGGAGACCGCGAGGAGGAGCAGGGCGATCGCCGCCTCGGGGTTGGAGCCCGAGGCGACCTCCCGCACGGTCGCGAGGTACGCGCGGGCCTGGCCCGCGACTGCGACCGCGACCTCCGCGAGGTCCGTCGCGGCCGTCGGGCTGGCCGGGGTGGGGGTGGTGTCGTCAGGCACTGATTCGCCGCCGTCCTTCGAAGGCGCGCCCGAGGGTGACCTCGTCCGCGTACTCGAGGTCTCCGCCGACGGGCAGGCCCGAGGCGAGCCTGCTCACGGCGAGACCCATGGGCACGAGGAGGCGGGCGAGGTACGTGGCCGTCGCCTCCCCCTCGACGTTCGGGTCGGTCGCGAGGATGACCTCGGTGACCGTGCCGTCCGCGAGCCTCGACATGAGGCCCGCGATCCGGAGGTCGTCCGGCCCGACGCCCGCGATGGGGCTGATCGCGCCGCCGAGCACGTGGTACCGACCGCGGAACTCCCGGGTGCGCTCGATCGCGACGACGTCCTTGGCTTCCTCGACGACGCAGATCGTCGCGGGGTTGCGTCGGGGGTCACGGCAGATGCGGCACGTGTCCTCCTCCGCGACGTTCCCGCACACGTCGCAGAACTTGACCCGGAGCTTGACCTGGGTGAGGGCGTCGGTGAGGCGTTGCACCTCACCGCCGTCCGCAGCCAGCAGGTGGAAGGCGATGCGCTGGGCGCTCTTGGGGCCGACCCCGGGCAGTCGCCCGAGCTCGTCGATGAGGTCCTGCACAGCTCCTTCGTACACAGCAGCCAGCCTAGTCGCGCTGACTGACGGCGACGTCTCGCCCGCGTCGCGCCAGCCGTGACGGCCACCATGTCGGGTCGCCGACCTCGTGGACGATCGCCGGCACGAGGAGCGTCCGCACGACGATCGTGTCGAGCAGCACGCCGAAGGCGACGATGAACGCGAGCTGGAGCAGGAAGAGGATCGGGATGACCGACAGCGCCGCGAACGTCGCCGCGAGCACGAGGCCGGCCGAGGTGATGACGCCGCCCGTGATCGACAGCCCTCGGGTGAGGCCCTGCCGGGTGCCGTGCTCGAGGGTCTCCTCCCGGACCCGCGTCATGAGGAAGATGTTGTAGTCGATGCCGAGGGCGACGAGGAAGACGAAGGCGTAGAGCGGCACCGCAGGGTCCGCACCCGGCAGGCCGAGCACCGTCGTGAAGAAGAACGCAGAGACGCCGAGCGCCGCGAAGTAGGACAGCACGACCGTCGCGATGAGGAGCACCGGGGCGACGATCGCCCGGAGCAGCACCGCGAGGATGAGGAGGATGACGAGCAGGACGACGGGGATGATGAGGTTCCGGTCGTGCACCGAGGCGTCGTTCGAGTCGATCGACGTCGCGGTGGTCCCGCCGACGAGCACGTCCTCGCCGAGGGCGTCGCGGAGCTCGCGGACGGTGTCCTCAGCGGCGATGGAGTCCGAGGCGTCGTCGAGCGTCGCCTGGAGGAGCACCTTGCCGTCGGCGACGGTGGGGGCGGGCGCGGGCGTCCCGGGCGGGCCGACCGCTCCGATGCCCTCCTCGGTGACGGGCGCGGAGCCGCTCGGCGAGTCGGCCGCGGTGACGGCGACCGTCGAGACGCCGTCGTTGGCGAGCAGCGCGTCGACCGTGTCCTGGAGCGCGGCCTCGGGGGCGAGGACGTACGTCGGGCTGCCCGAGCCGCCGGGGAAGTGCTTCCCGAGCTCGGCCTGGCCGTCGCGGGCCTCGGAGGCACCGAGGACGAGGTCGGACTGCGGGACGCCGTCCGCCTTGAGCTGGGTGACGCCGACGCACATCGCGAGGAGGACGACAGTCGTCGTGATCCACACCATGCGCGGCTTGCGCTCGACGAAGGCCGGGATCCGCTTCCAGATGCCCTTGGTGGACAGC
>JAFABT010000385.1 GCA_023425905.1 Actinomycetes bacterium
CGCGGGGGTCGGTCGCGCGTGACGCGTCGGACCCGGGGCGGGCGGCAGCCGTCAGGCGGTGCGCCCGCAGCGCGGCATTCGGGCCGCAGCGGTCGAGCACGGACAGCAGCGCGCGCGAAGCGTCGTCGCGTGCGTGCGCGTGCTCGATCCGGTCATGGTGCGTCCTCGGTGCTCGATCATGGCGGGCACGACTGCCCACGGCCTCACCGTCGAGGGGCGGCAGAGATGGTGCACGCGCCACCCCACGCACGGAGAGTCGAGTGCACGCTACGAGGCGCGGAGACGAGCGTCAACGATTTGAGATGGGCGTCCGAATGTTGGACGAGGCGCGATGGCGGCGAGGACGCCGCTCGAAGGTCGAGCCGAACGAGCAGTCAGACCCGGGCGAGGCCGGGCCGGACTGAGACCTGCGCCCCGGCGGCACCGAGGGCGTCGACGAGGAGTGCGGTCTCCGCGGCGCTGTACGTGCGCGGCAGCGTCGCCGGGGCGACGAGTGCGAGCCGCTGCGCGCGCGTGAGGGCGCCGTGCAACTCGAGGGCGTGCCGGACGGCACCCGAGAGCGCGCCCCGCGGGGCGCCGCCATCGAGCACGGTGACGGACGAGGTGGCGAGCAGGGCGGGACGACGCGTGCGGGAGGCGTGAACCTCCGGGCTACGCCGGCGCTCATCAAGGCTGGTGGCGGTCGTCATGCGTAAGAGCATCGCGCTAGGTAAAGGAATCGTCAAGCGTTGACTCTCAATGTGTCATGAATCACGCGTGCTCTCGCCAGGTCCGTCACGAGTGCGCGCCTACGGCACGACGACGACCTTGCCGAGCGCACGCCCCGACCCGACGAGGGCGAGCGCGTCGGCCACTCCGTCGAGCCCGACGACCCGATCGACGTGGGTGCTCACCTCACCCGTCGCGCACAACGCCGCGAGCGGCCCGAAGTGCTCTGGCCCCTGCGCGACGGCAAGCACTCCCAGCGACCGACCCGTCGCGGCCCCGACCACGACGCCCGCCGTGAGGACGCGCAGGAGCGTGGGCACGGAACCCCCGACGCAGCGATACCGCCCGCCCCGCACGAGCGAACGGCGGTACGCGAAGACGGACCGGTGGGCGACGAGGTCGAGGACGAGGTCGAACGGTTCCCGGTCACGCGTGAAGTCCTCGCGCTCGTAGTCGAGGACGTCGTCGGCCCCGAGGGAACGCACGTACTCGAGCTTGTGCGCGTTGTCGACACCCGTGACATGCGCCCCAGCGCGCCGAGCGAGCTGGACCGCGAAGGTCCCCGACCCGCCGCCGGCGCCGTTGATGAGCACCCGTTGACCCTCGCCCACCCTGGCCGTCCCCTGCAGTGCGATCGCGCCCGCCTGCGGGATCGTCGACGCCTCCACGAAGGTGAGGCCCGCGGGCATGGCCGCCAGATCGCGCTCCCGGACGACGACGTACTCGGCGAACCCGCCCAGCAACGCGAGGTTGTCCCCGTACACCTCGTCGCCCGGCGCGAACCTCGTGACCCCGGGCCCGACCGCCTCAACCGTGCCCGCGACGTCAGACCCGAGCGTCCGTCGACGAGGCGCCCGAAGCCCGCCGAGCCGCGCGTAGAACGGCGACCCCTGCAGGCTCTCCCAGTCGCTGAGGTTGACCGACGTGGCGGCGACCTTGACGAGGACCTGGCCCGCCGAGGCCTTCGGGACGGGCACGTCGGCGAGCTGCAAGCGCTCCGGGCCGCCGTACCGGGTGTAGACGACAGCCTTCATGAGCGGAGCCTAGGAGGCCGCCCGCCGCGCGGTCCAGGCGCTGTCCACCGGTGAGAAGATCACGCCATGCCCACCACCCCCCGGCTCGTCGACGCGCTGCTGCGCGCGCCCGACCGCGCCGAGCGGGTCCTGCACACCGACACCCAGCCCGCGCGGGACGGTCGGCGCGCGCACTGGCCCACGTGGGCCGACCCCGACGTCGTCGCCGGGTACCGGGCCCGCGGCGTCGACGCGCCGTGGGAGCACCAGGCCGAGGCCGCCCAGCTTGCCTGGGAGGGTCACCACACCGTCCTGGCGACGTCGACCGGGTCCGGCAAGTCCCTCGCCTTCTGGCTCCCCGCGCTCAGCGCCGTGCGCGCCGACGCGGCCGCCGCCGTCCTCGACCCGGGCCGCATCGAGACCGTCACCCGACGCGGCTCCGTCCTCTACCTGTGCCCGACGAAGGCCCTCGCCGCCGACCAGCTCCGCGGGCTCGAAGCCCTGCTCGACGCCGGCCACGCCCGGGACGTCCGCGTCTCGACCTGCGACGGCGACACCGCGACGGCCGAACGCCGCTGGGTGCAGGACCACGCCGACGTCGTGCTCACGAACCCTGACTTCCTCCACTTCTCCCTCCTCCCCCAGCACCGCCGCTGGGCACGGCTGCTCGGCGGGCTGCGCTACGTCGTCCTCGACGAGTGCCATGCGTACCGCGGACTCTTCGGCGCGCACGTCTCCCTCGTCCTGCGGCGACTGAGTCGGCTTGCTGCGCACTACCGGCCCGCCGGGGCTCCGCCGCTCGTCTTCCTCCTCGCCTCGGCGACGACGGCCGACCCTGCCGCGAGCGCCGCCCGCCTCGTCGGCATCGACGCGTCCGAGGTGCGCGCGGTCACCGAGGACGCCTCCCCGGCCGGGCGGCGCACCTTCCTCATGTGGCAGCCGCCGCTGCTGCCGGGTGTCAGACCCGACGCATCGGCGCCGGACGACTCGCTGCTCCTGCCCGCGGCGGCGAACGACCCGTGGGAGACGGCGCCGCCCGGCTCGCTCGGGTCCCCTGGTGCACCCGGCTCGCCAGCTGCCGACCTCAGCCCAGATGAGGTGGGGGCCGTGGACTCGGCCCCGCGCTCCGAGGTGCGCCGGTCCGCCGGAGCGGAGACTGCGCACCTGCTCACCGACCTCGTCCTCGCCGGGGCGCGCACGCTCGCCTTCACCCGGTCCCGACGCGGGGCCGAGCAGGTCGCGCAGGCGACGCGCGACCACCTGCGCGGGCTCGGGCTCGGGCCCGACGGCGAGGACCTCGCCGGGCGTGTCGCCGCCTACCGCGGCGGGTACCTGCCCGAGGAGCGGCGCGCGCTCGAACAGGCCATCGGGTCCGGCGCACTGCGGGCGCTTGCGACGACGAACGCGCTCGAGCTCGGCGTCGACATCTCCGGCCTCGACGCCGTCCTCATCGCCGGGTGGCCCGGAACCCGCGTCTCGCTCTGGCAGCAGGCGGGCCGCGCCGGGCGCGCGGGCGCGGACGGGCTCGTCGTCCTCGTGGCCCGGGAGGCCCCGCTCGACACGTACCTCGTCCACCACCCCGAGGCGGTTCTCGACGAGCCGGTCG
>JAFABT010000060.1 GCA_023425905.1 Actinomycetes bacterium
AGCGGGGGGGCTGACGGGGGCGACCCGGGTCAGCGACCCCCAGGTCGATAGGGTGGCCGGATGCGCGGAATCATTCTTGCTGGCGGTAGCGGCACGCGACTTCACCCGGTGACGACGGCGGTCTCCAAGCAGCTCCTGCCGGTGTACGACAAGCCGATGATCTACTACCCCCTCACGACCCTCATGATGGCCGGGGTCCGCGAGGTGCTCGTCATCACGACGCCGCACGACGCCGAACAGTTCGAGCGGCTGCTGGGTGACGGCTCGCAGTGGGGCCTCGAGATCACGTACGCGCAGCAACCCAGGCCCGAAGGTCTCGCGCAGGCGTTCCTCATCGGCGCGGACTTCATCGGCGACGAGTCGGTCGCGCTCGTCCTCGGCGACAACGTCTTCTACGGCGCCGGGCTCGGCACCTCGCTCGCGACCGAGAGCGACGTCGACGGCGGGCGGATCTTCGCCTACCACGTCCGCGACCCACGCGACTACGGCGTCGTCGAGTTCGCAGCCGACGGCACGGTGCTCTCGATCGAGGAGAAGCCTGCCGAGCCGCGGTCGAACTTCGCCGTGCCGGGACTGTACTTCTACTCCTCCGACGTCGTCGACGTCGCCCGCACGATCACGCCGAGTGCGCGCGGCGAGCTCGAGATCAGCTCGATCAACGACGCGTACCTCAAGGCCGGTCGCCTTGCGGTCACGGTGCTGCCGCGCGGGACGGCCTGGCTCGACACCGGGACGACCGACTCGCTCCTCGAGGCGGCGAGCTTCATCCACGCGGTCGAGGCGCGACAGGGCCTCAAGATCGGCTGCCCCGAGGAGGTCGCCTGGCGGCAGGGATGGATCGACGACGACGCGCTCGGCGCGCTCGCGGAGCCGTTGCGCAAGAGCGGGTACGGGGACTACCTGCTCTCGCTCGTCGCACCGTCGTTGTCCTGAGGCACGGAGCGCTCAGTCCCGCGCGATCACCGAGTTGATCTTCATGTACTGCGAGAACGCCTGGTTCCGCCAGTAGGTGGGGTCGGGCAGCACGTCCCCGAGCAGGTAGTCGGCGCGGTACTTCGACTGCGGCGGCGGGAGCGTGTTGACCGCGAGGTCGGCCCGCCCCGCGTCGCGCTGCTCGACGACCCACGCCATCCGCGCCCGCTCGGCGGACCACATCGCGTAGGCGTCGTGCGCCGCCGGGACGGCTGAATACACGGCGACGACGCCCAGACCTACTGCCAGGGCTCGGCGCAGGACGACTGCTGGTCGTCCGATCGACTCGACCAGCCCTGCCACGAGGACGGCAGCAGCCGCCACGAAGAAGATCGCGCTGAAGATGAAGACGCGCAGGCTCGTGGCTGACGACGGCGCGGCGAGCATGACGAGGGTCGTGGCGAACCCTGCCCCGATGAAGAGGCTCGCGGTGAGAACGATGTGCCACTCGCGCCGCTGCATGCTCAGGTACGCGACGAGCAGCACGGCGACAATGATGAGGAGGCCGCCCATCTCCTCGTACTGCCGGCCCAGGAGCGAGTTGACCTGATCGAGGAACCCGCGCAGGCTCAGCGGCCCCGCCCCAAGGTTCTCCTGCCGTGTCGAGTTGCCCGGTGCGAGGACGACCGCCGCGAGACCGAGGGCGGTGCCCACCCAACCGGCGATCATCCACGCAGGGATCTTGCCCTGGCGCACGCGCGTCGCGACGACATACCCCGTGAGCACAAGCAGGGCTCCGCCGGACCCGTTCTGGGCCGCGTTCCCCGCCACGAGGCCGAGGACGAGCAGCAGCGCACCGCGCGGCACCGGGGCGAGCCGGACCTCGTCCCCGCGCGCGACGTACCGCTGGAACAGCCAGATGATGACGAACATCTGGACCGTGGCCCACAGGTAGATGACCGAGCCGAGCTGCCACAGCGCCACCTGCCCGAAGCCAGGCAGGTAGATCCACGTGAGGACGAACACGAGCAGCAGGAGCGAGAGGCTGCGCGCGCCCCTGGGAGCCGCGATCGCGTAGATCACGAGCATGAGGGCGACGAACATCGCGGCGTTGGCGACGTCGAAGACGAACCCGGGGACCAAGAAGGTCGAGTTGCCGAGGACGGTGTTGATCAGCCGCCCGTCCCAGTCGAGGTAGAACGCCCACGAGTTGGTCAGGACGCGCCTGAAGGACCACGCGCCGGCGGCCCTCCCCCAGTCGTCCGCAACCAGCGGAGTCAAGAGGTTGAGCAGGAAGACGAAGGCGCCGATCGCCCCGGCGAGCAGTACGAAGCTCCGCCGCCTCGTCAAGAGCGCAGCACGTGGTGTCGAGTTCGCGGTGCGTGCGGGAGTGGTCATCGGTTGCGCTCGATCCTTGGTCGTCGGTCCTGCAAAGCCGGGCTGCGCCGGCTCCTCGGACGCGTCATCGGTGCGCTATCGCGGGGTCCCGTCATGGCGAGACATCCGTGGGTACCTCATGCACGTAGGGCTCCTTCCACTCGTCCACCTTCGCAGAGCAGAAGGGTGCGCCGTGGAAGTACGTGAAGCTGTCGTGCGATCCCTGCGCAAGCCGCACGAGCGCCCGGTAGTCCTTCATCTCGTACATGCGGGACAGGAGTTCACACCGGGCCGCGTCGCCAGCCTCGCCGGGGACTGGCGTGATGATCGCGTCGTGCATCTGTGCGACGACGTCGATCAGAGGATAGGCGAGCTCCGAACGGCGCGCGTCGAGGTTGATGGGCCACGAGATCGCTACCAGTCCCGTAACGGCTACCGCGGCGAGGAGGACGACGCCACGGCTGAGGCCACGACTCCGTCTCACGGCTGCGAGGACGAGGAGCAACGCCGCCGTCACAGCGAGCGAGAACAGCATCCACACCATGGGCCCGCTCCGGAACGCCACGCCGACCGTCTCGATCTCCGCCTGCGCTCGGGCGTTGAGCGATGTGAGCACCGCGGCCGCGGCGCCGACACCCAGTCCGAAGACCACCATCCAGAGGAGGACGGCACGGTCGCCCCGCTCGGCGTCAGCCGAGTGCGCCGCGCTCGCGCGGTGACGCACCTCGGGCGTGAGCGCGAGTGCAAGCACGACCGCGAGAGCGACGACCGCGACACCGAGAACGACGCCAAGAGCGGTCTGGGTCAGGCCCTGGGGCACGATCACGCCGTTGTGCTGCGCCGTCGCCGCGACCTCGTCCCGAATACCCCCTGGCAGCGAGGACAGCAGGTTGTACGCGACCGTACGGAGGGCCTCGGGGCCGGCCTCGACCGTGATGCCCGAGTAGCAGGAGCTGTCGGCGCACACCTGCGCGGCATACCACCGTGTGGCCGCGACACCGGCGACGAAAGCCACGGTGAACGCCCCCAGGACGCCACCCCGAGCGGTCCACCACGGACGGCTGAACCGCCTCACGCCGTCGGCGTGCACCGCTCCTGCGACGAGCACCACCGGCACGACGAGGTAGAAGAGCTCATAGCTGGTGACGAGCACTGCCGCGCTCAGGACGGCGATGACCTGCACGAGGACCCGCCGGACCACACCCCAGGACGGCCACGCGTCGATCGTTCGAGTCACCACCGCGACCGCGCCGAAGCACAGCGCCGCGCCGGTGAGGGTGAGCAACGGGTAGTCGATCCACCCGTTGCTGTCACGCCCCGACAGCGACGCAGCTTTCGCGCCCAGCAGGACGACGAGCGGGAAGACGACGAGCATGACGCGTCGGGGCGCGGCCGAGAGCGCGTGCGGCCCGGCTGGCGTCGCGACCCGGAAGCGCGTGAGCATCGAGCGCAGGGACACGACGAGGGCCCCGAGCAGCGCCATCTTGAGGACGACGCGCACGACGACCGGGCTGACCTGCAACGTCATCGAGATCATCCACGTGACGTGGTCGGCCACCCGCTGGACGACGTACGCCGACTGCGCGAACCGGCCAGTCTCGGGCGACGGCGCCCACGGATGGGTCACGGTCCACCGCAGCCACCCCTCCCACGTGCCCTTGGTCCGCGGGGTGGTCTCCATGATCCAGTGCAGGTCGTCGCCCGCGATCGGGCTGGCCAGGATCGGGAAGGCAAGTACGGCGAGCAGAGACACGTAGCCGGCGAGGAGCCACCTCCGCGTGCGTCCAGACCCGAGCCATGCTGGCCCTCGGCGTGCGGGTGCCACCCGCGTCCCGTCAGTCACGCGACCCGGCTCCTCGGACGAGGTGGACCGTCTCGACCGCGGCGAACGGCACGAAACCGGCTCGGGCCCACGCCCGCTGGACACGGACGTTGTCCGCCTGCGTCGAGATGACGACGCGGGACAGGCCGCGCACCTCGCACTCCGCGACCGACCACGCGAGGAGGGCACGGTAGGCGCCGCGGCCCTGGGCGCGCGAGACGAGCCCCGCGAGGAGGATTTCGACGTGCTCGCCGGTGACCTCGACCGTCGCGCCCCCGACGGGCTCGGCGCCGTCAAGGAGGAGCGCGACCTCGTGCGTGGGGTCGTCGAGGCTGCGGCGCGCCCACTCCTGGTATCCCGCGAGCGCCTTGGCCGGGTCCAGCAGCGGGTTGACGGAGTAGTGGTTGCCGTACGCCGCGAAGGAGTCCCCGACGACGTCGTCGAGGACTGCGACCGCGCGGTCACCGAGGTCGCGCGCTCGGACGACGACGAGCTCGTCAGACCCGGAGGCAAGCGCTCCCGCGGCGGCTGGCCGCTCCCAGTAGACGAGCGTCCCGGCGGGGAGCACCCGGCGGCCCGTGCGAGACAGCGCGTCGGCGAGGTCTCGGCGCGACGCGTCGAAGCGCACGACGACCAGGTCGTCCGGGCACGAGTCGAGGGCCGCGGAGGTCTCCTCCGCCGTCGCGGTGCCGACGACCGCGCGCGAGACGGACAGCCCGAAACGGTCGGACTCGAAGGGTGACGGCGCCACCTGGACGCCCGGGCGGGCGTGGTCCGTCCAGCTCACGTCAGCACCCCTGCCCGGGGACGCGCACGTACGACTGCACACCGTCGACGACCCGGTCGACCTGCTCGGGAGTCATCCCCGTGAAGAGCGGCAGGCGCACGAGTCGCGCCGAGAAGTCGGCCGTCACCGTGCATGGTGAGGGGGTGCGACCGAAGCGCCGGCCCGCGACGGAGCTGTCGAGCGGGACGTAGTGGAAGGTCGCCTGGATGCCCGCGTCCCGCAGGTGCGCGATCATCGCGGTCTGCTCGGCATGGTCCGGGGCGAGCATGTAGAAGACGTGCGCAGGGTGCTCGGCGCCCTCGGGGACGTGCATGAGCGACCAGCCGTGCGCGGCTGCCCACTCGGGCAGACGCTGCGCGTAGGCGGCCCACACGGCGTGCCGCAGCCGCTGGATCTCCTCGAAGTGCTCGAGCTGTGCCGTGAGCACCGCGGCGTTGAGCTCGCTCGGCAGGAAGCTCGAGCCGCGGTCGACCCAGGAGTACTTGTCGATCTGGCCCCGGATGAACTTCGACCGGTCCGTGCCCTTCTCACGCACGATCTCCGCGCGCTCCGCCAGGACGTCCGAGCTCGTGAGCAAGGCGCCGCCCTCGCCTGCGTGGACGTTCTTGGTCGAGTGGAACGACTGCGCTGCGAGGTCGCCGAGCGTGCCGAGGGCACGGCCCTGCCACGTGCCGCCAAGCCCGTGCGCGTTGTCCTCGACGATCGCGAGCCCGTGCTCGCTCGCGGTGCGCGCGATCGGGTCGATGTCGACGCCCACTCCCCCGTAGTGCACGACGCACATCGCTCTCGTCCGGGGACCGACGGCGGCCGCGACCGCGTCGGGGTCGATGTTGCCGGTGCGGGCGTCGATGTCGACGAACACCGGGACCGCGCCGACCTGGACCGCGGCAGCAGCGGTCGAGGAGAACGTGAAGCTCGGCACGATCACCTCGTCCCCGGGCTCGAGGTCGAGCAGCCAGAGAGCGAGCTCGAGGGCATGCGTCCCGCTGGGTGTGAGCAGTGCGTGCCGGGCACCGGTGATCCCCTCTAGCAGCGCGCTCGCACGGCGGGTGAAGACCCCGTCGCCCTGGCCGTGACCCGAGTCGAGCACCTCCTCCAGGTACGCGAGCTCGTCCGGGGTGCGGAAGGGTCGGGTGAAGGGGATCGCGTCAAGTGCCACACCTGAGGTTCCCACAAGCCACGCGTCGACAACGACTACCCTCACCTCGTGCCCACACCCGAGCCCGCGTCCGACCCCTCGACCGACGCGCCGACGCGCCGCCCGTCGGGCGGCGTCGTCCGCACGCTCTTCGCGCTCGAGCAGGTCCGCTACCTCCTCGTCGCGGGCACGACGTCGCTCGTCTACCTCGCAGTGCTCGCGGCCCTCCTCGCGATCGGGCTGCACTACTTCCTCGCGATCCTCCTCGCCCAGGTCGTCATCATCTCGTGCGCATTCCCGGCCTATCGCACGCTGATCTTCCGCTCGACGGGGCCGTGGCGCCGTGACCTCGTCCGATTCCTCGGGGTGTGGTCGTCGGGCGCCCTGGCGGGGATCGTCGCGACGCCCGCGCTCGTCGAGCTGCTCGACTGGCACCCACTCGTCGCCCAGGTGATCGCGATCGTCGTCGTCGCGGTGCTGTCCTACCTCGGGCACCGCTTCATCAGCTTCCGCAGCCGGACCGCGCCCGACGGCGCGGCCGACGTACGGCATCCTTGACTCGTGCAGATCAGCGTCGTCATCCCGTGCTACCGCTCGAGCGCCACCCTCCCCGAGCTCGTCGCGCAGCTCCACAGCGCCCTGGACACGGGTCCCGCGGTGAGCGACTACGAGATCGTCCTCGTCGTCGACGGCAGCCCGGACGACACCGGGAAGGTCGCGCGCTCGCTCGCAGACGACGCGAAGGTGCGCTGCATCGAGCTCCGCCGGAACTACGGGCAGCACAACGCGATCCTCGCGGGGGTGGCACGCGCACGGCACGACGTCGTCGTCACGATGGACGACGACCTGCAGCACCGGCCCGACGAGATCCCCGCGCTGCTCGAGCCGCTGCTCGACGCCGACGTCGACCTCGTCTACGGGGTCGCGAAGGAGGAGGAGCACGGGTTCTGGCGGTCGCTCGCCTCCCGCGTCGTCAAGCGGGGCCTCGGGGCGTCGGGTGTGCCCAGCGCGACCGACGTGAGCGCGTTCCGTGCGTTCCGCAGGGACGTCGCGGACACCTTCATCGACGTGCGCGACCCGTACGTCTCGATCGACGTCCTGCTCTCCTGGGCGACCACGGCCGTCAGGCGCGTGACCGTCCGCATGGACGAGCGGACGGTCGGCACGTCGAACTACTCCGTGCGTGCGCTCGTGCGCCACACGCTCAACATGGTGACGGGGTACTCGACCCTGCCCCTGCGGTCCGTCGCATGGCTCGGCGCCTTCTGCGCCGTCCTCGGCATCGCGCTGTTCGTGTTCGTCCTTGTGAAGTTTGCGACGGGCGAGACGACGGTGGCCGGCTGGACGACGCTCGCCTCGATGATCGCGATCTTCTCGGGGGCCCAGATGATCTCGATCGCCGTGCTCGGGGAGTACGTCGGCCGGCTTCACACCCGGTCGATGCAACGCCCCACCTACGCGGTGCGCCGGGACACGAACGAGGACGACGCCGCGACGCGCTGACCCCGCTGCCCGCGACGAGCCTCAGCGATCACGCGCACCGCTGCAGTCACACAGGGGCTCGTCAGCCCTCGAGCAGCGCGTCGTTGAGCCCGGTCCACTGCTCGACCGCACGGCGCAGGAAGTGCGCGTCGTCCGCGGCCCACGTGTGGCCCTCGGTGTGCCGCACGTAGACGAACCCGAGGCCGTGCGTCGCATAGACGAGCCCGCCCGACTCGACGACGCGACGGAGCAGACCACGGTCGACGGATCGCGGGACGCCCCGCCACCCCCCGACCGCAGCGAGGTCGGCGACGGACATGAGCATCGTGCCGCCGGCAACCGCCTCGGTGTAGTTCTCGGTCGTGAACGTGCGCTGGACGGTGACGTCGAGCGCGGCGAGGTAGACGTGCTCTGGCTGCTTGCCGACGACCTGGGCACCCGACGTGAGATAGGCGAGGACGAGGTCCCACACGTGCTCGGGGCCGTAGAGGTCGTCGTCGTCGACCTTGGTCACGAGATCGCCCGACGCCCGGCGCGTCGCGACGGCGAGCGTCTCGCCGAACGGCACCGACGCGTCGAGCTCGACGACCTCGGAGATCCGCTCACGGTGGGCGGGGTCGAGCGAGCCGAGATCGGGCGCCGGGGCACCGTGCATGACGACGACGACATCGAGGTTCGGGTAGGACTGCCGCCCGAGGCGGCCGAGCGCCTCAGCGACCCGCTCGGGCCGGTTGGTGACGAGGAGCGCCGTGACGTGGGGCAGCATCGACGACCATCCCGCCGCCTGAACGGCCGCGTCCAGGCGGAAGAACCCCCCATACCCGCGCTGCGCCGCGCGGCGCTGCGCCACCGAACGCAGCAGGAAGTCAGCGCCCGGCTGCGGCTTGCCGGCCCGGGAGAGGCTCGCCGCGAGCGCCGCGTCGTCGAGCGCGAGAGCCTCGACCAGCGCGGCTCCGTCATGCAGGACGGCCCCCGTGGCCGCGATCTCGACGAGTCTCTCGCGCAGCTGAGCCTGCATGGCCAGCGACGCCGGGACGACGGCTGCGCTCAGGTCGAGGCCGTGAACCGCCCCGAGGGTCTGCACCG
>JAFABT010000181.1 GCA_023425905.1 Actinomycetes bacterium
GGCCCCCCCCACGGGGGGGGGCCCCACCGAGGGCGCCACAGCGCCATCCCGACTGAGGAGGACATCATGAGCACGAAGAAGCCGACGCCGGGCGCAGAGACGCCTGAGAGCGCAGTCGTCGAGACCCCGGAGGGCGCTGCACCCGTGCAGGTCCCTGAGGCCACCGAACGCCCCGAGACGCCCGAGGCGCACCGCGACGTCGTCGCGGCCGTCTCCTACCGTGCGGACGGCACCCCGGACCAGACGCCGGGGTTCGTCGTCCTGGGCGAGTCGGACTGACGTGACGGCGCCCGTCGAGCCTGAGGTCGACGGGCGCTTCGTCACGCTCGCGGACCTCCTGGACTACCTCCGGGTGCCAGCAGGCGCCCCGGGCACGGACCAGGTCAAGCTGTCCGAGACGCTCAATGCCACGCTCGAGCACGTCGCGTACCTCGTCGGCCCGCTCGAGCACGTCGCGCGCGACGTCGTCGTGTGGCCGTCGGGGTGCAGCCTCGTGCTGCCGGACACGCACCTCACCGAGGTCCAGTCGGTCACCAACCCGGACGGCACCCTCATCGATGTCCCTGCCCGCGGGCTGAACCTCCTCGCAGGGGTCATCGAGTTCCCCCGGGGGCTCATCCGCGGGCCGTGGACGGTTCGGTACACCGGCCGCGAGCACGCCGCCTCGGTGCGCCTCGCGGTCAAGATCATCGCCTCCCACCTCTGGGAGACCCAGCGCGGCCGCGACGCCGGCGCGGGCGCACGCAGCGGCATCGCCGTACCGGTCGGGGACGACTCCCCGGTCCGGATGGGCTTCGCGATCCCCTCACGCGCGGCCGAGCTCCTCAAGCCGTTCCTGCGCCCCCGGGGTCTGGGATGAGCGAGCCGGCACCGTCGCTCACGCGCATCGACGTCGTCGTCGACACGCTCATCGAGCTCGCCAGCGGCATCGACCCGGCGCTGCAGGTTCTCGACGGCCCGCACGTCGGCGAGATCCTGGCCGACGTCATCGTCGTCGGCCTCTCGGAGAACCCCGAGCGCCCCGGCTACACCACGAGCGTGAGCAGGCTCGAGGGCTTCGGGCGCCCGCGGCTCGAGGAGAACTGGACGGTGCGCTGCCTGCTGAGCGTCATGACGGGGGACTCCGACATCCCTGCGATGCGGGCGCGCGCCGTCGCGATCATCACGGCGCTCGACACGGCCCTCCGTGACGCTCACCACCTGGAGGGCGTCTGGGACCGTGCCCGGTTCGGCTCTGAGGCGCAGTGGGTGCCGATCCAGTACGAGCAGGGCACCGTCGTCAACGTGCTGTTCACGGTCGAGGGCACGAGCCTGCTGTGACCCCGTCGTCGGTCGAGTTCAGCGAAGGGCTGGACTACACCGAGGTCGTGACGCTCCTGCGGGCGCTGGGTCGCATCCCGAAGGAGTTCCAGCGCGAGATGCGGCCGCGGCTGCGCGCGGCCGGGCAGAACGCGTTCCAGCAGGCGATGTGGAACGCGACGTACTCCTCGCGGATCCCGCACTCGCTGACCCTGCAGGTCTCGTTCGCGGCCCGGCGCCCGGGCGTCTCGATCCGGGCCTCGCTCGCCGTCGCGCCGCATGCGCGCGTTATGGAGGGCCTGCTCACCTCGACCTTCCGCCACCCCGTGTTCGGCCGGGCGCAGAAGTGGGTGCTGCAGGACTCCCGCCCCTACCTCCTGCCCGCTGTCGAAGCGGGCGGCTCCGACGTGCGCGACGCCGCCGTCGACATCGTCAACGAGGTGCACCGCCGCCTCGGCCTCGCCTGATCCCTTCCCAACCTCAACGCCTCCTGGAGGTGCCCCCGTGCATGCCCGTAACCCGGCCCACGTGCCGATCTACCACCCCGTCCTGAAGAAGGTCAGCCACGTCGCGCCGCAGACGGTCGCGACCTGGCAGCGCTCCGGGTGGGTCCCTGGTGACGGCCCGGCCGCGTCTTCCGGCTCGCCCGAGCGGCGCCCCCGCGCTGCGGTCGAGCGCACCAAGTCTCCGGACGCACCCGCGCCCGGCCCCGACGTCGCCGACCTGGCGCCGTCGTCGTCCTCCGTGAAGGAGTCCTGATATGGCTGCCCTGACCCGGTCGAAGCGCTTCTTCAGTGCCGAGATCAACAAGATCCTGTTCGCCACCGAGATCGCCGACATCAGCAACGTGACGCGAGCCGAGCTCGACGCGGCAACCGACGTCACGGACGAGGTCGCCGACCTGTCGGGGTGGGACGTCACCTCGGGCTCGATCGACACCCCCGACGCCGGCCACCGGTTCGTCTCGAAGATCCCCGGCCGCACGAGCACGTCGGACTCCTCGATCACCTTCTGGGCCTCTCAGGACGGTGACGACGTCCGCGCGCTGCTGCCGCGAGGCACGGAGGGCTACGTGCTCTTCCTGGACGGTGGCGACGTCCCGACCCAGCCCATGGACGTCTTCCCTGCAGAGGTCAACGCCCTCGGCAAGGTCCGCTCCGTGGCCGAGCAGGGCTTCCAGCTCACCGTCGGCTTCACCATCACGAGCCCGCCGGCCGAGGACGTCGCCATCCCGGCAGCCGCGGTCGGCCCGTGACCGTGACGAACGTCAAGAGCCGCCTGTCCGCCAAGGCGCGCCGCACCGTCGTCGTGCCGGTCCAGGTCGAAGACCCCGGACC
>JAFABT010000304.1 GCA_023425905.1 Actinomycetes bacterium
TGCGGGGCGTGCCGTCCGCCGGGGGTGCGGGCTCCGAGAGCACGGCCGTCGCCACGACGTCCGCGACGGCTGGAGGGACGACGCCGTCCGCGGCGATCGCCCCGCCCGTCGTGCGCCCGGTTCCGGCGCCCGACCTCGCGCTCCCGGTTCCGTCCGCCGTCCCGGTTCCCGACGTCGTCCCGATTCCCGACGCGGTCTCGGTGCCTGACGTGCCGGAGCAGCCGGCGCCGATCGCGCCTCCGACCCGGCGGACGGTCGCGGACCCCTACAGTCCCGACGCCTTCGTCCCGCCGCCCGCGGTGCGCCCGCCCGGGCCTCCCTCGCGGCTCGCGACCGCGGCGAGCCCCGCGCGGCCGGTCGAGATGGCGGGCGCGCCCGAGCCGGAGCCCGGCACGGAGCCTGACGTCCTGCTCGCCGAGGTCGCACGCGAGCTCGCCGAGGCCATCGAGCTCGTGTGGGTCCGGGAGCGTCGCGGGGAGCGACTCACCGCGACGCTGAGGTCGGATGGCCTCATCCAGCTGCCGGACGGCTCGATCTACGCCGACCCGTCAGCGGCCGCGGGTGCCGCGTCGGGATCGGCCCGACCGGTCGACGGGTGGCGCGTGTGGCATCTCGGTGACGACGGTCCGAGCCTCGTCGAGGTTCGCAACCTCTAGACGCTCGGACCGGCCGGACTGCGCCGTCACGTCTCGAGGAGCAGCGCGTCGATCTGGCCGAGCGCGGACCGCAGTCCGTCGGCCATGCCCATCGCGAGCAGCTGGTCGAGCTGCTCGGTCGAGGCCATGCGGCTCGTGAGGACCATCTGGGTCGTCTCGCCCGCGTCGACGACGTCGACCTCCATGGCGGAGGTCGGCATCGTGAGATCCGGCTCACCGGCGGCGTCCGCGAAGCCGTCGACGAGCGCGAGGTGCGTCGTCGGGTCGACCGCGGTGAACTCCCACCACCCCGAGGCGGTCTGCCCGTCGGGCCCTGTCATCGTGTAGCGGGAGCGGCCGCCGACGCGCAGGTCGTGCTCGTCGAACCGCGCCGGCCACTCGACGGGCCCCCACCATCGCTCGAGCGTGCGGGGGTCGGCCCACAGCTGCCAGACGCGGTCCGGCGTCGCTACGAGCTCGCAGGTCACGGTCACGGTCGCGGTGTCGCGGTCGATGCGAAGCTCGGTGACGGCCATCATGGCTCCTCGGTTGACGGTGACGCGCACTGTGATGATGGCGCGCACTGTGACGGTAGGTCGCGAGCATCGCGCCCGCCACCGACGGCCCGTCAGGCGTCGAGCTGGAGCAGCGGCAGCAGCAGGCCGCCCAGCCAGGACGCCGCGACGGACGAGAACGCGGCGACGAGGACGCCCTGCGCGGCACGGTCCAGACCGCCGTCGAGGCGACGCGGACGGAGCACGTCGGCGCTGCTCGCGACGGCGGTGAGGAGGAAGGACAGCGCGGCAAGGGCGAGACCTACGAGGAGCAGGCCGGCACGCAGCGGTGACGTCACGGCGCACCCCGGTGCTCGATCGCGCGCGCGGGGCGCGGTGACAGGCTCATGACGTGCACGGTGACTCCAAGCGTCCGCATCGCCGGCCCGAGGCATCCGTGCCGCGAGGGAGGACCCCCGCGCGGCCGACGCCCTACCCATCGGCCGCGCCGGGCAGGGCGTGAGCGGCTCACCCCCAGCCGTAGGCCGCCGTCCACCTCGTGATCTCCGCGTAGGTCTGCGCGCGTGGACCGGCGGCGGACAGCAGCAGGTCGTGGAGGCCGCCCTCGATCCGCACGATCGTCACGCAGCGCCCGATCCGGTGCCCCCGGGCGACGACCGCCTCGACGTCGAGCACCGAGTCTGACGCGAGCATCGAGTCGTTCCACCGCGGTGCGATCGAGGACCGGGCGGAGGCGAGGAGGAGGACGGGGGCCCGCACGTCGAGCCCCCGCTGGACCCGTGCGTGACCCTGGAGGATCGCCTGCAGCCACCCGCCGCGCACGGGGAACGCGGGGTTGGGCCGCCACGCCGCGTCGATCGGGCCGCCGTCCGCCCAGGACGCCGTGACGGCGCGGGCGAGGTGGCCGGGGTCGAGGTTCGGCAGCGGTGTCTTCGCCTGGTAGCGCGCGAGCCCTCCGACCGTCGGGGCCGCGAGGAACCGGGCGAGGGCCGTGCCCTGCAGCTCGAGCCACGGGGAGTTGAGGATGATCGAGTCGACGACGCCGGGGAACCGGTCGGCCCAGAGCACGGAGACGAGCCCGCCGGTCGAGTGCCCGACGAGCATGACCCGCACCGCGGTGCCGAGCTCGACCCGGATCTCCTCGAGCGCCGCGCCCAGGTCCTCGTCGTAGGTCGCGAGGTCGGCCACGTAGTTCGGGGTCTGGTGCGGCCGCAGCGATCGGCCGTACTTGCGCAGGTCGATCGCGTAGAACGCGGCGCCCTGCGCGGTCCAGTACCGGGCGTGCTCGGTGTTGAAGAAGTAGTCGTTCCAGCCGTGGACGGCGAGGACCGCGCGCGCCGGACGGGCCTCGCCGAGCGGCTCGGGCCGGTGCCGGACGAGGGTCGCGACGACCTCGCCCTCGTCGTCGTCCCCGAGCGCGAGCGTGAGCTGCTCGAACCCCGGCCCGAGGACGTCCGGGACCCAGCCCGGGGTCTCGGACGTCACGTGGTGACGACGATCTTGCCGACGTGCTCACCGGATGCGAGGCGCGCCATCGCGTCCCGGGTGCGCGCCAGCTCGAACGTCGCGTCGACGACGGGTCGCACCCCGGTCGAGCCGAGGAAGTCGACGAGCCCGCCGAGGTCCGCCGCGCTGCCCATCGTCACGCCCTGGACGCGCAGCTCGTTGAAGAAGATCCGGTGCAGACCCGCGGGGGTGGCGTCGCCCGTCGTCGCCCCCGCGACGACGATCGTGCCGCCCGGGCGCACGGCGCGCAGCGAGTGCTGCCACGTCGCCTCGCCGACGGTCTCAAGGACGACGTCGACCTGGACGGGTAGCCGGGCGCCGGGTTCGACCGCGCCCGCCGCCCCGCGTGCGACCGCGGCCGCGCGGCGGTCCGCGTCG
>JAFABT010000350.1 GCA_023425905.1 Actinomycetes bacterium
GCGGAGGTGCGCGACGCGCTCGCGAGCGTGGGCGCGGGGGACGTCGACGTGCTCGCTGGGCCCGGCGCCGCGGGGGCGCTCGCCGAGGGCGGGGCGGACGTCGTCCTCAACGGCATCTCTGGGTCGGTCGGGCTGGACCCGACGCTCGCGGCTCTCGCCGCCGGAAGCACGCTCGCGCTCGCCAACAAGGAGTCGCTCGTCGTGGGCGGGAGGCTCGTCACGGGCGCCGCGGTGCGACCGGACCAGATCGTCCCGGTCGACTCCGAGCACTCCGCGATGGCGCAGGCGTTGCGATCGGGAGCCCGGAGCGAGGTGCGACGGCTCGTCCTCACCGCGTCGGGTGGTCCGTTCCGGGGCTGGACGACGGCCGAGCTCGCGGACGTCACCCCTGAACAGGCGCTCGCCCATCCGACGTGGTCGATGGGGCCGGTTGTGACGATCAACTCCGCGACGCTCATGAACAAGGCCCTCGAGCTCATCGAGGCCCACCTCCTCTTCGACGTGCCGCAGGCGGACATCGCGGTCGTCGTCCACCCGCAGTCGGTCGTGCACTCGATGGTCGAGTTCGTCGACGGGTCGACGATCGCGCAGGCCTCGCCGCCGGACATGCGCCTCCCGATCGCCCTCGGCCTGTCGTGGCCGGAGCGGCTCGACCCCGTCGCGAGCCCGTGCGACTGGACGACGGCGACGTCGTGGACCTTCGAGCCGGTCGACGAGGACGTCTTCGGAGCGCTCCGCCTGGCCCGTGCCGCCGTCGACGCCTCGGCGACTCATCCCGCGGTGCTCAACGCAGCGAACGAGGAGTGCGTCGCGGCGTTCCTCGCGGGCCGCGTGCGGTTCGGCGACATCGTGCCGACGGTCGAGCGCGTCCTCGCCGAGCATGAGGGGACGGCCCGAGACAGTGCCGTCCTCGACGACGTCCTCGCCGCGGAGGGATGGGCGCGCGCTCGCACGCACGAGGTGCTGCCGATGCGGTGATCCCGCTGGTCAGCGCGCCGTTCTGCCGAACCGGTCCTTGCGGACGCTCAGGTGGACGAAGGTCTCGGTGCGGTGCACCCCCGGAAGTGTCCGGATGCGCGTGTTGAGGACGGACAGCAGGTGCTCGTCGTCCTCGCAGATGATCTCGACGAAGACGTCGAAGGTGCCAGCGGTGACGACGACGAACCCCGTCTCGGGCAGCGCCGAGAGCGCGTCTGTGAGCGCGTCGAGGTTGCCGTCCGCCTGGATGCCGATCATCGCCTGCCGCGTGAGCCCGAGGTGGGCCGGGTCGGGGATGGCCGCGATATGGACGGCGCCGGACTCGACGAGGCGCTGGACGCGCTGACGGACGGCGGCCTCCGAGAGGCCGACGGCCTTGCCGATCGTCGCGTACGCGCGTCGACCGTCTTGCTGGAGCTGCTCGATGATGGACAGGGAGATCTCGTCGATGTGAGCCCCGGTCGAGCGGGGGAGGGGTGCGGCCACGGGCGCATCGTCCCGCGCGCACGCCGCTGTCGGCAAACGAGTCCACGCGCCCGGCCCGATCCGCAGCGGATCGTCGTGCCGAGGCGCCGCGGAGGCTCAGCGTCGGTCCACCGTCGCCCGAGGGCCTCCCGGCGAGAGATGATGGCACCGGCGCACGACTGCGCCCGTCGGAGCGGGGCCCCGCTCGTGCCGACGAGCCGAGCTGGGAGGCGTGACTGTGGGATTCCTCGTCGGCGTGCTCGTCTTCGTCGTCGGTCTGCTCGTGTCGATCGCGCTGCACGAGGTCGGGCACATGGTGCCGGCCAAGCGGTTCGGCGTCCGGGTGAGCCAGTACATGGTCGGTTTCGGACCGACGCTGTGGTCCCGGACGCGCGGCGAGACCGAGTACGGGATCAAGGGCATCCCGCTGGGCGGCTACGTCCGGCTCATCGGCATGTACCCGCCCGGCGACGTCGTGGGGGCCAAGCAGCCCAAGGGGCGGATCGCGGAACTCGTCGCGGACGCCCGGGACGCGTCGGCGTCCGAGATCCGTCCAGGTGAGGACCACCGCGCGTTCTACCGCCTCTCGACGCCCAAGAAGCTCGTCGTCATGCTCGGCGGTCCCGTGATGAACCTCCTCATCGCCGTCGTCCTGCTCGCCGTCGTCCTCATGGGATTTGGTGTCCTCACCCCGACGACGCAGGTCGCCGCGCTGTCGCAGTGCGTTCTGGCCGCTGACGCTCCCGCGGACGCCGAGTGCGGACCGGCCGACCCGGTCGCGCCCGCGCTCGCCGCCGGATTCGAGCCGGGAGACGTCGTCGTCGCCTTCGACGGCGCCGAGATCTCGACGTGGGGCGCGCTCACCGAGCGCATCCGCGAGTCCGGTGGCCGGGCCGTCGTCGCGACGGTCGAACGGGACGGGCAACGCCTCGACCTCACCGTGACGCCCCTGCTCACCGAGCGGCCGGTGCTCGACGCCTCTGGCGCCGCCGTCCTCGACGCGACGGGCGCACCGCAGACGGTCCGCGCAGGGTTCCTGGGCGTGACGCCGACGAGCGCGATGACTCCGCAGCCCGCCAGCGCCGTCCCCAGCAGGGTGTGGGACATGGTGTCTCAGACGGTCGGGGTCGTCGTGACCCTTCCCGCGCGGGTCGTCGACATCGTCACGACCACGGTGAACGGCACGCCCCGTGACGCCACCTCCGTCGTCGGCCTCGTCGGTGTCGGCAGGTTCGCGGGGGAGATCGCCGCCACGGACGTCGAGGGGTACGGGCTCAAGGAGCGCACCGCGGACATGCTCGGCATGCTCGCCGCCCTCAACCTCGCCCTGTTCGCCTTCAACCTCATCCCGCTCGTCCCGCTCGACGGCGGGCACGTCGCGGGGGCGCTCTGGGAGGGCGGGCGTCGACAGATCGCCCGGCTCCGGGGTGCGAGGGAGCCCCGTCCGGCTGACACGGCACGCCTCATGCCGCTCGCCTACACGGTGTTCGTCCTGCTCGCGGGCCTGGGGCTCGTCCTCGTGTACGCCGACCTCGTCAACCCGGTGCGCCTCGGCGGGTGAGCCGCGCACTGTGACCTTCGCCCATCGGGTCGTCTCGTGCGAGCGAGATGGGATACTGGACGGGTGAGCACCCCCGTGAGTCTCGGCATGCCTGCGCTTCCTGTCCCTGTCCTGGCGCCCCGGCGCCCGACCCGTCAGATCAAGGTCGGCAAGGTCCTCGTCGGGGGCGACGCCCCGGTGTCCGTCCAGTCGATGTGCACGACGCCGACGACCGACATCAACTCCACCCTGCAGCAGATCGCTGAGCTCACGGCCGCTGGCTGCGACATCGTCCGGGTCGCCGTCCCGAGCCAGGACGACGCCGAGGCGCTGCCCGCGATCGCACGCAAGTCGCAGATCCCGGTCATCGCCGACATCCACTTCCAGCCCAAGTACGTCTTCGCCGCGATCGACGCGGGGTGCGCCGCGGTGCGGGTCAACCCGGGCAACATCCGCAAGTTCGACGACCAGGTCAAAGAGATCGCACGGGCCGCGAGCGATGCGGGCGTCTCGATCCGCATCGGCGTGAACGCCGGTTCGCTCGACCCGCGCCTCCTCGCGAAGTACGGCAAGGCGACGCCCGAGGCGCTCGTCGAGTCGGCGATCTGGGAGGCCTCGCTCTTCGAGGAGCATGGGTTCCGGGACTTCAAGATCTCTGTGAAGCACAACGACCCGGTCGTCATGGTGCGTGCGTACGAGCTGCTCTCGGAGGCCGGCGACTGGCCCCTCCACCTCGGGGTCACCGAGGCCGGCCCCGCGTTCCAGGGCACGATCAAGTCGGCGACCGCCTTCGGGGCGCTGCTCAGCCGCGGCATCGGCGACACGATCAGGGTGTCGCTCTCGGCCCCGCCCGTCGAGGAGGTCAAGGTCGGCATCCAGATCCTTCAGTCGCTCAACCTCCGTCCGCGCAAGCTCGAGATCGTCTCCTGCCCGTCGTGCGGTCGGGCCCAGGTCGACGTCTACACCCTCGCGGAGAAGGTGACGGCTGGCCTCGAGGGCCTCGAGGTCCCGCTGCGCGTCGCCGTCATGGGCTGCGTCGTCAACGGCCCCGGTGAGGCTCGTGAGGCGGACCTCGGGGTGGCGTCGGGCAACGGCAAGGGCCAGATCTTCGTCAAGGGCGAGGTCGTCAAGACGGTCCCCGAGTCGAAGATCGTCGAGACCCTCATCGAAGAGGCCATGCGCATCGCGGAGAGCATGGAGCCCGTCGACGGCGCCGAGCCGGTCGTCTCCGCGTACTGACCCCGGCGCGCGACTCCACCCGGTCACTGCCTGACGCGGCGCGGCAGGTGCGGCAGACTCGGGTCATGGGTCGATGGCGCGTACCGGTGCGACCTGCGCCGGTGGCGGGGGCGCGGGTCCTGGGGGACGGTGACGTCGCCGAGGCGCTCGCGCTGTGCGCGCGGGACCCGGTCGCCACGGTGCTCGCCGCGTCCCGCCTCGAGATCGCGGCGATCCATGGGTTGCGTGCCGCGGGTGGTGAGCTGTGGGGCTTCGCGCCCGACGGGCCGCTCGAGGCGGTGTGCTGGGTGGGTGCGAACCTCGTGCCCGTCGTCCCCGGCGTCGCGGACCTCGACCGCACGCTCGACGCCTTCGCCTCGCTTGCCCGGTCACGCTCGGCACGGTGCTCGTCGCTCGTCGGCGAGGCGGACGCGACGGTGGGGCTGTGGAACCGGCTCGAGGGCCGGTGGGGGCGTCCGCGGGAGGTCCGGGCCGAGCAGCCCTCGCTCGTGCTCGACACCGACCCGCTCGTCGAACCGGACCCGCATGTGCGCCGGGCGAGCCTTGCGGACCTCGACCTCGTCCTGCCCGCCTGCGTCCGGATGTTCACCGAGGAGGTCGGGTACTCACCCGTGAGCGACCCGACGGCGCTGCGCACCTCACCCCCGTTCGGGCCGTACGAGGCTCGGGTCCGATCGCTCGTCGTCGACCGACGGTCGTTCGTCCGTCGCGACGGCGACCGCGTCGTGTTCAAGGCCGAGCTCGGCGCGGTCGCCCGCGGTGTCGCCCAGGTGCAGGGTGTCTGGGTCGACCCGGAGCTGCGCGGCCGGGGCCTGGCCGCTCCTGGGATGGCGGCCGTCGTCGCGCTCACGCGTGCCGGCGTCGCGCCCGTGGTGTCGCTCTACGTGAACTCCTACAACGAGCGCGCCCTCGCGACCTACCGTCGTGTGGGCTTCCGCCGGGTCGGCACCTTCGCGACGATCCTGCTGTGACGCCGCCGGTAGGCTGAGCGCATGTCGCTCCACCAGCCCCCGCTCACGATGTCCTCGCTGTTCCTGCGCACACTTCGTGAGGACCCGGCCGACGCGGAGGTCGCGAGCCACCGTCTGCTCGTGCGTGCCGGGTACATCCGCCGCGCGGCCCCGGGCATCTACACGTGGCTGCCGCTCGGGCTCCGGGTGCTGCGGAAGGTCGAGGCCGTCGTCCGCGAGGAGATGGTCGCCGCCGGTGCGCAGGAGGTGCACTTCCCTGCGCTCCTCCCGCGTGAGCCGTACGAGGCGACCGGGCGCTGGTCCGAGTACGGTCCCAATCTTTTCCGGCTGTCGGACCGCAAGGACGGCGACTACCTCCTCGCACCGACGCACGAGGAGATGTTCACGCTCCTCGTCAAGGACCTGTACTCCTCGTACAAGGACCTCCCGCTCACGCTCTTCCAGGTCCAGACGAAGTACCGCGACGAGGCGCGCCCGCGCGCGGGGCTCATCCGCGGGCGCGAGTTCGTCATGAAGGACGCGTACTCCTTCGACGTCACCGACGAGGGCCTGGCAGCGTCCTACGAGGTGCAGCGCCTCGCGTACCAGCGGATCTTTGACCGTCTCGGTCTCGAGTACGTCATCGTCGCCGCGACGTCGGGGGCGATGGGCGGCTCGCGCTCGGAGGAGTTCCTCACCCCGACCCCCATCGGCGAGGACACCTTCGTCCGGTCGGCGGGCGGCTACGCCGCGAACGTCGAGGCCGTGACGACGGTCCCGCCCGCCCCGGTCGACTTCGCGGACGCTCCCGCGGCGCACGTCGAGGACACCCCGGACACCCCGACGATCGCGACGCTCGTCGACCTCGCCAACGCCCGGCACCCGCGCCCAGACCGCGCATGGACCGCCGCGGACACGCTCAAGAACGTCGTCCTCGCGCTCGTCCAGCCGACCGGGGAGCGCGAGCTCGTGGTCGTCGGCCTCCCGGGCGACCGCGAGGTCGATCTCAAGCGTGCCGAGGCGTCGTTCGCGCCGGCCGAGGTCGAACCTGCGACCGAGGAGGACCTCAAGGCGCGGCCGGAGCTCGTCAAGGGCTACATCGGCCCTGGGATGCTCGGGCCGAACGCGCCGCGCACGACGGTCACGGCGGCCGACGGCACCAGCGCCGAGGTCTCGACCGGGCTGCGGTACCTGCTCGACCCGCGTGTCGTCGAGGGGACGCGGTGGATCACGGGGGCCGATGCGCCGGGGCGCCACGTCTTCGACCTGGTCGCGGGCCGGGACTTCACCGCCGACGGGACGGTCGAGGTCGCGGAGGTCCGCGCAGGTGACCCTGCCCCGGACGGCTCGGGCCCGCTCGAGCTCGCGCGCGGCATCGAGATCGGTCACATCTTCCAGCTCGGTCGCAAGTACGCCCAGGCACTGGGCCTCACCGTGCTCGACCAGAACGGCAAGTCGACGGTTGTGACGATGGGCTCGTACGGCATCGGCGTGTCTCGCGTCATGGCGGCGCTCGCCGAGGCCAACCACGACGAGCGTGGCCTGGCCTGGCCTGCCGCACTCGCGCCCGCGCACGTCTACGTCGTCGCGGCGGGCAAGGACGACGCGATCACGTCGGCGGCACGGGACCTCGCCGCCGACCTCGCCTCGCGGGGCGTCGAGGTCCTGCACGACGACCGCCTCCGGGTCTCGCCCGGGGTGAAGTTCGCCGACGCCGAGCTGCTGGGCGTCCCCTTCGTCGCCGTCGTGGGCCGCGGCCTCGCCGACGGCACGGTCGAGGTCCGGACCCGCGCGGGTCAGGATGCCGTCCAGGTACCGGTTGCCGAGGTGGCCGCCGTCATCGAGCAGAAGGTGCGCGAAGCGCTCGGCCGCTGAGCGGCCCAGTGCGTTGGGCTCAGGAGCGAGACTGCTCGGCGAGCGCGGGGAACGGCGTGCGCTTGTGTCCCCAGGCGGCGGCCGCGAGCGCAGCCTCGACCGTGAGATCGATGGCTGCGGCCCGCTCGCCCGCGTCGGTCTGAGCGACCAGCGTGGCGTACGCCTGCGCGAGCGACGCCTCCATCTGACGTGCCGCGGCGCGGGCCGCCTTCTCACGGGCGTCCCCGTCTGCGTCGGCTCCCGCGAGAGCGGGCGGGAGGGCGTAGACGGCCTCGCGAGGATCCGTCCCGTCGGACAGGCCAGCTGTCGCCGCCCACGCGTCTGCGCGACCGCGGTGCGCGATCGCGCGCACGAGCGCGTCGGTGCGGCGTTGTGCGGAGAGCGTCGCCGCGACGACCTCGAAGCCGTAGCCGGCCTGGTCCTCTGCAGCGACGAGCGCCGTGAGGGTTGGGCCGGGGACGCCGGGAGGCCTCATCTCAGGGACACCGACGGTGTGGCCTGGGGCGGGTGCGTCCGCGAAGGCGGTGGGGTCGAGTCGCGCGGTCTTCACGAGTGCGTCTGCGGACACGGCGCGCGCCGCCGCGATCGATGTGAGCAGCCGGGCCGTCGCGCCCGACTCGACGGCGTCGGCGGCTGCGGCCGCGGCCGCACTCGTGGCGAGCAGCGCAGTGACGACACCCTCGGGCGTGGCGGCATCAGCGAGCGCTGGTGCTGGCGACCCGCTCGGGGCCGCGGGGTCCGCCGGAAGGCCTGAGACGTAGACGCCCCCGAGGGCTGTGACGTGGGCCTCGGCCGTGGCTGCGACCTCGTCGAGGAGCGGGACGACCTTCGCGGCGGGCGAGGGCTCGGCGAGGGTGCGACGCGCGAGGTCCGCGAGGGCGAGGGCGTCGTCGACGGCCGCGCGGCGCACGACCTCGGACGCGTCCGGGGTCGGCTCGACCTGCGCGGGCTGCTCGAGGCGCACGCCGCATCCGGTGAGCAGTGCCACGCCGAGCGTCACAGACGTGAGCATCGCCACACCGCGGCGCCACCGAGTGTGCGCGGGAGCCGCTCGTGGGGTGCGGGGGCGGGCGTGAGGAGTCATCGCCGCGATCCTGCCATGCGGTGACGGGCTCGTCGGTTCGTTACGCTGGGACACGCACGAGCCCGGTCGTGCGGCGACGAGCCGCCGACACCCCGGGCCGACAACCGCACAGGGTGGACGGGAGACGACATGGCCGCGCAGCCGCTCAGCAGCCGCGTCCGCGAGGTGGTGGCCCCCGTGGTCACCGAGTCGGGCCTCTACCTCGAGGACGTCGAGGTGCACCCCGCAGGGCGGCGCACGCTCGTGCGGATCACCCTTGACCTGGACGAGGACGCGACCGGCGGGCTCGACCTCGACGCCGTCGCTGACGTGTCCCGGGCGATCAGCGCTGCGCTCGACGCCGCGGGAACCATCAGAGGTGAGCACGTCCTCGAGGTCGGCTCACCGGGGGTCTCACGTCCGCTCACCGACGTCCGGCACTTCAAGCGCGCCCGCGGCAGGGTCGTCACCCTCACCCTCATGGATGGCGCGCAGGACACCGGTCGTCTGGTCGCGGCGGACGCGGCGAACCTCACCCTGGGCGACGCGGCCGCGACGGGCGGCGACGCAGAGGCACGCACGAGGACCCATCCCTTCGCGAGCGTGGTGCGCGGACGGGTCGAGGTCGAGATGGCACGGCTCGCCGAGCTCGGCGACGACGACGAGGACGGCGACGTCGACGACGCCGCCGAGACGGAGGCATGACATGGACATCGACCTGCAGACGCTGCGCCTGCTCGAGCACGAGAAGGGCCTCTCGTTCGACGTGCTTCTCGAGGCGATCGAGCAGGCCCTGCTCTCCGCCTACCATCACACCCCGGGAGCTCAGCAGCGCGCACGTGTCGAGATCGACCGTCGCACGGGTCACGTGACGGTGTGGGCGACCGAGGCCGTGGACCCGACCGAGCTCGAGGAGGGCGTCGAACCTCCGGCCCCGCGCGAGTTCGAAGACACCCCTGAGGGGTTCGGGCGCATCGCGACGGCGACCGCGCGCCAGGTCATCGTGCAGCGCCTGCGCGACGCCGAGGACGACCAGGTGCTCGGCACCTTCCGCGGCAAGGAGGGCGAGGTCCTCTCCGGCGTCATCCAGCAGGGCCGGGACCCTCGTGTCGTCCTCGTCGACGTCGGCGGGACCGAGGCGGTGCTGCCGGCGGTCGAGCAGGTCCCCACGGAGCGCTATGTCCACGGTGAGCGGCTGCGGGCGTTCGTGCTCGAGGTCGCGCGCGGCCACAAGGGTCCGCAGATCACGCTCTCGCGCACGCACCCGGGACTCGTCCGCAAGCTCTTCGAGCTCGAGGTGCCGGAGGTCGCCGACGGCTCCGTGGAGATCACCGCGATCGCGCGGGAGGCGGGTCACCGCTCGAAGATCGCGGTGCGCACGTCGGTGCCCGGCCTCAACGCGAAGGGTGCGTGCATCGGCCCGATGGGCTCCCGCGTGCGCGCCGTCATGGCAGAGCTGCACGGCGAGAAGATCGACATCGTCGACCATGCGGACGACCCGGCGGCGATGGTCGCGCACGCGCTGTCCCCGGCGCGTGTGCTGTCGGTCACCGTCGTCGACGCCGAGGCGCGCGCCGCGCGGGTCGTCGTCCCCGACTTCCAGCTCTCGCTCGCGATCGGCAAGGAAGGCCAGAACGCACGACTCGCCGCCAAGCTCACGGGATGGCGCATCGACATCCGGTCCGACGCGGCCGTCGAGCAGGGCACGGACGAGGCTCCCGCCGCCTCGCCGGGCGCCCCCGCTGACGACCTCGGGTAACGGCCGGTGGGCAAGGGCGCTAGACTGGGTGGGCCCGGGCGTGCCCCGCGGCTCTCCACTCCGCCTGTTCCGGACCCTCACGGGGTCCCGGTCCGGACGTGCGTGGGGTGCCGAGGACGCGCGGCCCGGTCTGATCTGGTGCGCGTGACCGGCACGGTCACCTCGGAGACGACGTTCGTCCTCGCGGTGGACGCCGCCGCACGTGCACCTGGACGGGGAGCGTGGCTGCACCCCGACGCCCACTGCTTCGAACTGGCCGAACGCCGACGCGCGTTCGGTCGCGCACTGCGTACAGCGGGCCCGGTCGACACGACCGCGGTCCACCGGTGGTTCGAGCAGCTGGACGCACCTCATGCCCCCGGGTCGGTTCCCGGCGGCACGCACTAGATCGTCGACATGGAAGCGGGTTCGTTTCAGATGGCTGCCCGATGAGCACCGGTCGATGGGTCACTCAGCGATGAGAGCCCAGCGATGAGCACCCAGCACTAACGACGGTCCGACCCTGTCCGGGCGGACCGAGACAGGAGAGATGTGGCCAAGGTCCGCGTCTACGAGCTCGCGAAAGAGCTCGGCGTTGAGAGCAAGACCATCATGACCAAGCTCGGTGAGCTGGGGGAGTTCGTCCGTTCGGCGTCGTCCACCATCGAGCCCCCCGTCGTGCGCAAGCTGCGCGACCTCTACCCGGCCGGAGCGGCCGCGCCGGCCGCACCCGCGAAGAAGGCGGCGGCCAAGCCGTCGGGCCC
>JAFABT010000194.1 GCA_023425905.1 Actinomycetes bacterium
CCGGAGGCCGGCGCGCCGTGCGTGGCGCGGCGCGGGTGAGCGACGGCGACGCCCTCGGCGGGTTACGGTGGATGCCAGAGCCGATGCCCCGAGCGGGACGACGGCCCGGAGCGGTTCCGCCACGGCGGGACGTGCCCGGTGACGTGGACCCGCAACGGTGCGGGAGGAGGTGGTGCCACAGATCGCCCGATGGGGCGTTCCTCGCAAGCCCACCCGGGGCACGTCGCCCCGCACATCCTTCTCGGAGGTTCTCATGGAGATCGTCGTCGTCGGCCGTCACACCGAGGTGAGCGACAGGTTCCGTCGCCACGTCGAGGACAAGCTGTCCAAGGCCGTCCAGCTCGCACCGACCGCTCAGCGCATCGATGTCGAGGTGTCCCACGAGAACAACCCGCGCATGGCGGACGTCGCCGAGCGAGTCGAGCTCACGGTGCGAGGCAAGGGAGGTGTCGTCCGCGCAGAGGCGGCGGCCGACGAGCGCTACGCCGCGCTCGACCTCGCCTCGACCAAGCTGCTCGAGCGCCTGCGTCGAGCCCGCGACCGTCGCAAGAGCCACCGCGGCCCGTCGCCGCTCGCGCCGGTCGACGTCCGCCCGCCCGCCGAGGTCCCCGTTCCTTCGGAGCCGCCAGCTCCGGGTGACGTCGTCGAGCACGTCCTCGGTGACTCGCCCGTCGTCATCAGGGAGAAGACGCACGAGGCGCAGCCGATGACGGTCGACGACGCGCTGTACGAGATGGAGATGGTCGGTCACGACTTCTTCCTCTTCATCGACGTCGAGACGGCCCAGCCCTCGGTGGCCTACCGCAGGCGGGGCTGGAGCTACGGGGTCATCAAGCTCGACACCCCCGTCGTGAGGGCGACTCCCTCCGCGGTGTGACCTCTCGGGCGGCACGTGGGCGGCGCGCCGGGCCCCTAGGGGTGCCGGCGCGCCGTGCGTGTCAGAGGGGTGCGCCAGGATGGCACGGTGACCGTCGAGCTGTCCGCCCCCCAGGCCCGCAGAATCGCTCTCCGCGCCCAGGGGCTCGCCCGTCCCCGGCCTGACCTGTCCGCACGCGCCACGGGGTCCGCTGCCCCGACCCCGACGATGCGTGGCTATCAGCAGGTGATCGATCGGGTGGGGCTGTTTCAGATCGACTCGATCAACGTCCTGGCGCGGGCCCACTTCGTCCCGGCCTACTCGCGGCTGGGGCCCTATGACACCTCGTTGCTCGACCGGGCCTCCGGGCGGGCGCCCCGCCGTCTCGTCGAGACGTGGTCGCACGAGGCGTCCTACGTCCCGCCCGAGACGTACCGGATGCTCGCGTGGCGCCGGCGGGCATGGCGGGAGCACGCCTGGGGCTCGATGCGGTCCGCCGCCGACGACCACCCCGAGGTCGTCGCGTTCGTCCGCGACCTCCTCGCGCACGGCCCGCTCACGGCCCGCGAGGTGCAGGCGCACCTCGAGGCCGAGCACCCCCGGTCGACGGGAGAGTGGGGCTGGAACTGGTCGCTCGGCAAGCGTGCTCTTGAGCTGCTGTTCCTCACCGGCGAGGTCGCAGCGGCCGGGCGCACGAGCTCCTTCGAGCGTCGGTACGACCTCACCTCCCGCGTGCTGCCGCCCGAGATCGCCGCCGCGCCAGAGCCCGACGACGCGACGTGCGTGCGCACGCTGCTCGCGATCGCGGCGCGCGCCCACGGGATCGGCTCGGCGGAGTGCCTGCTCGACTACTTCCGGATCCGGCCTCGATTCGCCGGATCTGCGCTCGACGAGCTCGTCGAGGACGGCACCCTTGAGCGGGTGCGGGTGCGCGGATGGCAGCGTCCGCTGTTCCTCCATCGAGACGCGCAGGTACCCCGGCGGGCCACGGGAGCCACCCTTCTGAGCCCCTTCGACCCGCTCGTGTGGGAGCGGCGACGCCTCGCCGAGCTGTTCGGGACGCACTACCGGATCGAGATCTACGTCCCCGAGCACCGACGGGTGCACGGGTACTACGCGCTGCCGTTCCTCGTGGGGGAGCAGATCGCCGCGCTCGTCGACCTCAAGGCCGATCGGCCCGCAGGCGTGCTCCGGGTGCTCGGTGCGAGTCGACCCGATCCGTCGCAGGCGCGGCTCGACTCCGCCCGGGGGACCTTCGGCGCGGACCTGCCCGCGTCGGAGATCGCCGAGCGCCTCGCCCTCGAGCTCGATGCGATGGCCCGCTGGCGACGCCTCGACCGGATCGAGGTCGCCGTGGACGGTCGTGGCGCGCTCCTTGAACCGCTCCGACGGGCGCTCGCCGCGCCGCAGCCTGGTTAACCGCCCGTCGACCGGCGCGGGTCGTCGGTGAGGGTTCGCGTCGCGCTCATGGTGAACATCGCCGGGCGAAGGCCCTGCGATGCGCCGTGCTCGCCTACGATGGTCGGTGGCCCACCGCTCGGGACGGGTCAGATGACGACTGGGAGTGCTGCGTGGCTGCGATCCTCGAGAAGGTCCTCCGCTTTGGCGAGGGCCGGATCCTCAAGAAGCTCAACGGCATCGCGACTCAGGTCGGTGCCCTCGAAGAGAGCTTCTCGTCGCTGTCCGACGCTGAGCTGCGTGAGGAGACTGACCGGTTCCGGGAGCGGATCGCCGCGGGGGAGACTCTCGACGACATCCTCCCCGAGGCCTTCGCCACGGTGCGTGAGGCGGCGCGACGCACCCTTGGCCAGCGTCACTTCGACGTCCAGATGATGGGTGGCGCGGCGCTCCACCTCGGCAACATCGCCGAGATGAAGACCGGTGAGGGCAAGACGCTCGTCGCCACACTGCCGGCCTACCTCAACGCCCTCGAGGGCAAGGGCGTCCACGTCGTCACGGTCAACGACTACCTCGCGCGCTACCAGGCCGAGCTCATGGGACGCGTGTTCCGGTTCCTCGGTCTGAGCTGTGGCGTCATCCTCTCGGGCCAGACGCCCGCGGAGCGCCGCGAGCAGTACGCATGCGACATCACCTACGGCACGAACAACGAGTTCGGCTTCGACTACCTCCGCGACAACATGGCGTGGTCGCCCGAGGAGCTCGTCCAGCGGGGCCACAACTTCGCGATCGTCGACGAGGTCGACTCGATCCTCATCGACGAGGCGCGCACCCCGCTCATCATCTCCGGGCCCGCGTCCGGCGAGGCGAACCGGTGGTACACCGAGTTCGCCAAGGTCGCGCGGCGCCTCACGCGCGACGTCGACTACGAGGTCGACGAGAAGAAGCACACGATCGGCGTCCTCGAGCCCGGCATCGAGAAGGTCGAGGACTACCTCGGCATCGACAACCTCTACGAGTCGCTCAACACCCCGCTCATCGGCTTCCTCAACAACGCCGTCAAGGCGAAGGAGCTGTTCAAGCGGGACAAGGACTACGTCGTCATGGGCGGCGAGGTGCTCATCGTCGACGAGCACACGGGGCGCATCCTGCCGGGACGCCGGTACAACGAGGGCATGCACCAGGCCATCGAGGCCAAGGAGGGCGTGCAGATCAAGGCGGAGAACCAGACGCTCGCCACGATCACGCTGCAGAACTACTTCCGTCTCTACACCAAGCTCTCCGGCATGACCGGTACGGCCGACACGGAGGCAGCCGAGTTCCAGAGCACGTACAAGCTCGGCGTCGTGCCGATCCCGACGAACCGGACGATGCAGCGCATCGACCAGGGCGACCTCGTCTACAAGTCCGAGGACGCGAAGTGGGACGCCGTCGTCGCGGACATCGTCGAGCGTCACGCCGCAGGCCAGCCCGTGCTCGTCGGCACGGTGAGCGTCGAGAAGTCGGAGATGCTGTCCGCGCGCCTCAAGCGCGTCGGTGTCCCGCACGAGGTCCTCAACGCGAAGCAGCATGCGCGGGAGGCTGCGGTCGTCGCGCTCGCAGGGCGCAAGGGTGCGGTCACCGTCGCGACGAACATGGCCGGTCGAGGAACCGACATCATGCTCGGTGGCAACGCCGAGTTCCTCGCGGTCGCCGAGATGACGGCGCGCGGGTTCGACGCGGTCGAGGACCCGGAGGCGTACGAGGCGGCATGGCCGGGCGTCCTCGAGGCAGCTCAGGTGTCGGTCGCCGCCGAGCACGACGAGGTCGTCGCGGCGGGCGGTCTCTACGTCCTGGGCACCGAGCGTCACGAGTCGCGTCGCATCGACAACCAGCTGCGCGGTCGCTCCGGCCGTCAGGGCGACCCGGGTGAGTCTCGGTTCTACCTGTCGCTGCAGGACGACCTCATGCGGTTGTTCAACTCGCAGATGGCCGAGTCGCTCATGACCCGGGCAGGCTTCCCGGACGACATGCCGCTCGACTCCAAGCTCGTCACCCGCAGCATCCTCAACGCCCAGTCGCAGGTCGAGGGTCGCAACCTCGAGGTGCGCAAGAACGTCCTCAAGTACGACGACGTCATGTCGAGCCAGCGGACCAAGGTCTACGAGGAGCGTCGTCGCGTCCTCGAGGGCGAGGACCTCGCGGTCCAGGTGCAGTACTTCCTCGAGGACGTCCTCAACGCGTACATCACCGAGGCGACGGCTGCGCCGAACGCGGAGCAGTGGGACCTCGAGGCCCTGTGGACCGCGCTCCGCACGGTGTACCCCGTCTCGATCACGATCGACGAGGTCATCGAGCAGGCGGGGGGCGTCGAGGCGCTCACGGCGGACATGCTCAAGCGCGAGGTCCTTTCCGACGCGCAGCACGCGTACGCCGCGCGCGAGGAGCAGCTCGGCTCGGAGAACATGCGCCAGCTCGAACGCCGCGTCATCCTCTCGGTGCTCGACCGTAAGTGGCGTGAGCACCTCTACGAGATGGACTACCTCAAGGAGGGGATCGGCCTGCGCGCTATGGCGCAGCGCGACCCGCTCATCGAGTACCAGCGCGAGGGCTACCAGCTCTACAACGCCATGCGAGAGAGCCTCAAGGAGGAGTCGGTCGGCTTCCTCTTCAACCTCGAGGTCACGGTCCAGGAGGACGGCGAGGACGCCGGCATCGAGGTCGAGATCGAGGGCGAAGGCGGTCTCGAGTCGGACGAGGTCGAGATCCAGAACACCGCCGACGGCATCGACTCGAGCAAGAAGCGCAAGCCGAACTCCCAGGCCGCGGCGACTGCGCTCGCTGGTCCGCCTGCGGTGAGCGGGCTGCGTGCCAAGGGCCTCGAGGCGCCGAAGAAGGTGCCGCTGCAGTACTCGGCCCCGAGCCTCGACGAGGCTCCGTCGATCACCGTGCAGGCGACGTCGGCGGCGAACGACGGCCAGACCTTCCCGGGCACCCCGCGCAACGCGCCCTGCCCGTGCGGTTCAGGCAAGAAGTTCAAGGTCTGCCACGGCCAGAACGAGGCCTGACCTGCCTCAGCCCTCGCCCTGAGGGTTCAGCCGACCTCGAGGGCTGTCGCGGACCATTGTCCGCGGCGGCCCTCGAGCCGTACGGCGA
>JAFABT010000219.1 GCA_023425905.1 Actinomycetes bacterium
GGGCGAGGGGCGTCAGGCGCGCGGCGCGTCCCCGTCTCGCCGCCGCCGCCCGAAGAGGCCCCGCGACCGACGAGCGGGCGCGGGCGACGTGGCGCCGTCGAGCAGCCACGCCACGTCGTCGTCGCCGGGCTGAGGCTCGAGCACGGCGAGGACGTCCGCAGGGTTGGCGGCCATCGCGTGGTCGTCCGCGGGATCGAAGGCGACCTGCGTGAGGGCGGCACCGTGGGTGCGGAGCGCGTCACGGACCGCGTCCCCGCGGACGAGCGCGAACGCGCGCTGAGGCGCGTCGCCGATGAACCGTTCGTAGGCAGCCCCGGAGGAGAACAGGCACAGCTGGAGCCCCACCGGGTCGGGCCCGTCGCCCGGGATGCCGACGACCTGGATCTGCTGGTCGCCCGTGGCCGGGTCCACGAGGAGCGGGAGGACGACGACGTCATGACGCAGTGCGCGGCCGATCGCCTCGACGTCCCTGGCGACGAGGGCGTCGCGGAGCCTCGAGGAGCCGGCGGCCTCGGCCTCCCGGGCCGTCATCTCGATCGGGGTGTCGGGAAGGTCGGGACCGGTGGGCGAGGTCAATGCTGCTCCTCGGTGTCGGTGGGGCGCGGCTCGAGGATCCAGCCGCCTTCGAGGATGAGTGCGTCGGTGAGGGTGAGCACGTGCTCGGCGATGCCGGTCTGCGGGGTCGAGAACGACACGAGTGCGAGGCCGTGCCCGTCGGGGTGCTCGAGCCAGTAGTCGATGACGAGCACCGGTTGCCCGTCGACCCCCAGCTCGCGCCCGCCCCGCTGCACCCGCTCGTGCCGGATCAGCGGCCCGGCCGCTGTGTGCGCGCGCAGGACCGTCCCGTCGTCGTCGAGCGCCGCGAGGCGTCGTCCGACCGGCTCGAGGTGGGACTCCTCGCCGATCGCCGGGCCGAGGTCGTGCCAGTAGAGCGTCATCGTGAGCGCGAGAGCCTCGCGCTCGGTGCGCTCGACGAGGAACGCCATCGTGCGCGCCTGCGCCTGAGCGGCGCGCTCGCACACGGCCACGAGCCACCGGGTGAGCTCAGCGCGCAGCACGGGGGCCGGCGGCAGCCCGGCGAGCTGACGGTCGACGAGGCCGTCGACCTGCCTGCGCAGCCCCGTCGCGTCCGTGAGGTCGAGCGTCACCCACGCGCCGGGCAGCGGGATCTCGAGGCCAACGACGTCCATCCCGTCGAGCCCGTCCTCGAGCGTGCGCTCGGGGACACGACCGGTGAGCGGGGCGTCAGGGTCGCCGGCGTCTCCCTCGAGGAGCCACGCCACCTCGTCGTCGTCGTCCTGCGGCTCGAGCGCGCCGAGGACGTCCTCGGGTGACGCGGCCATCGCGTGGTCCTCGGCGGCGTCGAAGACGACCCGGTCGAGGGCGGCGTGGTTCGCGGCGAGGAAGGTCGCGAGTGCCTCGCCGCGCTGCAGCGAGAAGCTGCGCTGCGGGGCGTCGGCGATGAAGCGGGCGTAGGCCGCAGAGGAGGAGAACAGGTGCAGCTCGAGCGACGTGCTGCCCGGCTCCTCGCCCGGTACTCCGATCACCTGGATCTGGGTCGTCTCCGTGGCAGGGTCACGGAGCAGCGGCACGACGACGACGTCCATCCGCAACGCCCGGCCGATGGCCTCGACGTCGCGCGCGACGAGGGCGCCGCGCAGGCGCGTCGAGCCGACGTGCTCCGAGCCGGCGGCAGGCAGGCTCACTGAGGCGGAAGCTTCGCCGCCCGCAGGCGTGGTCATGGGGTCTCCTGTCGGACGATGCTCGGAAGGCCGTCGTGATGCTGCGTGGGTTACTGGCTTGGCGGCTCATGGAGGGAACCGCCATCGTTTGCGGCCTGCGTGAGCTCGGCTGCGTCTCGGGTCTCGTAGAGGCTCCACGGCCCGAGCGAGCGTCCGACACCCCGCGTGGCATCGCGCACGACGTCGCGGACGCGTTCCTCCGCCGTGGCGCGATAGAGGTAGATCGTCACGTACGGGTGCCCGTGTGCGGATACGCCGCGACGGTGGATCTTTGCGACGAAAAGGCTACCCCCCTCGACGGCGGCGCTCCCGTGAGGGATCGACTGGTCGCGGATGACCACCCACCCCTTCACCGTGAGACGACCGCTGTGGGGGCCGGCGGGGAGGCCCGCGCCCTCCACATCGACGGGGTGAACGACGAAGCCAGGCGTCTCGCCCGCCGCCCACAGGGTTGTCATCAACGGGACAGAGCCGACGAGGGTGTGCCGGCTCAAAATTGCCACCCATCCACGACCACGTCGAATACCGCGCGGTCGTACCCGTCCTTCATCAGCACTTCTGGGGCACCGCCAAGCATGCCGTCCAATCTGAGCGCGTGGCGAACTTCGTCAATGACGCTCAAGTCCTTGAGTCGAACCACGGTGAGGAACTGCAGGCTGTTGCCGGTCGGTAGACCGAGCTGCATACGGATGTTGGCCAACGTGCGGGGGTCGATCGTCGTCCAGCTGTTGCCCAACTGAGACGCGCTGCCGCCGTGAACGCGGTAGAGCAACTGCCCCTCACGAATAGTGGGGAGCGGGGTGAGGCGATCGCGACCAAATCGAGCGAGGTCACGGGCGCGAACAGGAAGAAGGGCTTGTGAGGCCCTTCCTGTGCTCGGGAGGAAGCGTCCCACGACCTTCGTGATCGCGCCGCCGCCGACGAAGCTGAGGGCGGCCCCGAGGATCGACAGTCCCGCCTCGCCCCACGAGCGTTCGCCGTCGATCGCGAGGACGACGTTGCCGACGGCGTTGATGATCGCGGCGATCCCGGCGACCAGGAGGAGCGCACCGGCGAGAGCCTGGCCGATCACGGGGATCCAGCACACCGCGATCGCGAGGATCCCGGCGATCGTCGAGACCCACCCGGCGACGTCGGTGATCGCCGTGAGCACGTCCTTGCCCCAGTCGTCCCACCAGGAATCGCCCAGCGAGTCGCCCGAGACGGTCGCCTCGATCGCAGTGATCGCCGTGTCCGCTGCGGTGTCCCGGGCCGTGACGGCGGCGGTGATCCGCCCCTGGGCCGCAGCGAGAGCTCCCTCGGCGAGGGTGGCGTCGACGGCGTGGTTCTCCGCGAGCTGCTCGTAGTGCAGCATCGCCTGGGGATCGTCGGCGTTCTGTGCCAGACGCAGGTACCTGCGCTGGTCGCCCCGGGCGCCCTCGGCGACGTCGGCTGCGTCGGTCGCGTCGGCGAGCGCAGCGCGGGCCTCCGT
>JAFABT010000343.1 GCA_023425905.1 Actinomycetes bacterium
GTGCCGGGCGGCGCGGGCCACGTCCGCTGCGGTGTGCGGCAGGTGGTGGACGTGCGCGGTGAGCGGCGCGTCGTCGACGAGGACGACGGGGACCGGCGGCGCAGGACGTCCCGCCGACGCGACGTGCGCGGGCCGGCCTGGCGGCACGACGTGCGCGGGGCGGTCCAGCGGCACGGAGTGCGCGGGACGGGAGCTACGGGTGGGCGGGACGGCGACGAGCTGGGCCACGAGGTCCTCGGCAAGGGGTGTGCAGGGTGCGCTGCCGGGGCCGGAGGCCGCTCAGGCGCGCGAGGTCGTCAGCTCAGCGACAACACGTGTGGATCTGCACCCGGCCGACTATAGGGGCCCGCCTGCAGCGGCGCCAGGGCCGCCGCCGGGCCTCTCAGTGGGTGGACGCGACCGGCTCCCCGAGCAGCTTGACGAAGCACAGCGACTCGGGGTTCTCCTCGTGATGGGCGTACGGCTGCGTCGGCCGGTAGCCGAGCGACACGTAGAGGGCGACCGCCCCCGCCTGCCGCGTCCCCGTCTGGAGCGCGAGCGCCGTCCGCCCGAGCGCCGGCGCGACCGCGTCGCACGCCGCCATGAGCGCACGGGCGTGACCGCGGCCCCGGTGCGCGGGCTCGACGTAGAGCCGCTTGACCTCCGCGACGCGCCCCGCCTCGGCGCTCACCCCCGCGGCCGTGAGCGCAGGATCCGGGTCGAGCGTGCGGAGCGACACGTGCCCCACGGGCTCGCCGCCGTCGAGCAGAAGCAAGGTGACGAGGGCCGTCTGCCGTCCCTGCGCCGCAACGACCTCGGGGGCACCCTGGGCGCGACCCTCGGGACCGTAGAGCGCATCCATCTCCGAGATCATCGCGATGCGCATCCGTGTCGCGACGGGGTGGTCGAAGGGCACCGCCTCGGCCCGGACGTCGGCCCGCGTGCGCGCGTCCGCGGGACGGGCGCTGGCGCTGACGCTGGCGCCGACGCGCAGGTCCCGCGCGAAGCACCGGGAGAACCTCTCCCCCACGTACGGCCCGTACTTCTCGATCGGCAGGTAGCCGTGCGCGAGGTAGAGGCCGATCGCCTCGGCCTGGCGCGACCCCGTCTCGAGGACGAGGCGGTCGAAGCCGTGCTCGACGGCTAGACGCTCGACCTCGGCGAGCAACCGGTGCGCGTGACCGTGGCCGCGCGCCTCCGGGACGACGAACATCCGCTTGATCTCGCCGACCCGCACCCCGTCGCCACCGCCGACCGCCGCACCGAGCCGGCTCGCGTCCCGCAACGACACGCACGCGACGGTATCCGTGTGACCGTCCCCGTCCGTGCTGCGCAGCACAACGGTTGCGACCATCTCCGCCGGCGGCAGCTCGGACTCGATGTCCGCGACCCCTCCGTACCGCGTCGCGATCTCAGCCTGTTGGATCGCGCGCAACCCCGCAGCGTCCGGGTCGTCCCAGGGCACACGGACGAGAGAGAGCGACATGACGGGTCCCGTCGGGTCGGTGGTGAGGTCTGCCGGGGCTCAGTGCACGAGCGCGGACAGCACCGAGGTGAAGAACCCCAGTCCGTCCGTGCCGGAGCGCGGGCCGCGCGGACCGTCCGGGCCGAAGCCCGGCTCGACCGCGTGCTCGGGATGCGGCATGAGCCCGACGACGTTGCCCGCCTCGTTGCTGATGCCCGCGATGTCCCGGCGGGAGCCGTTGGGGTTGACGCCCGAGTATCGGAAGACGACGCGGCCCGTGGCCTCGAGCTCGTCGAGCGTGTGCTCGTCGGCGACGTACTGCCCGTCCTGGTTCTTGAGCGGCACGACGATCGTCTGACCCTGCGTGTAGTCGCGGGTCCACGCCGTCGTCGCGTTCTCGACGACGAGCTGCTGCTCGCGGCACACGAACGCGCGGTGGTCGTTCTTGATCATCGACCCGGGCAGCAGGTGCGCCTCGCAGAGGATCTGGAAGCCGTTGCAGATCCCGAGGACCGGCAGGCCGCCCTTCGCGGCGTCGATGACGAGGTCCATGACGGGGGAGAATCGGCTGATCGCCCCGGCCCGCAGGTAGTCGCCGTAGGAGAACCCGCCGGGCAGCACGACGGCGTCGACGCCGTGGAGGTCCGCGTCACCGTGCCACAGCGACACCGCCTCACCGCCCGCGAGCCGCACGGCCCGGGCCGCGTCGCGGTCGTCGAGCGTGCCAGGGAAGGTGACGACGCCGACGCGCATCAGGCGCCCGCCGCCTCGTCCTCGGTCGCGACGCGCACGGCGACGACGTCCTCGATCACGGGGTTCGACAGCACCTGCTCGCCCGCTGCGCGAGCCGCGGCCAGCACCTCGTCGGTGACGTCGCCGTCGACCGTGAGCTCGAAACGCTTGCCCTGACGGGCGGCGGTGAACTGACCGAAGCCGAGACGGCCGAGGGCGCCGGCGACGGCCTTGCCCTGGGGGTCGAGGATCTCGGGCTTGGGCATCACATCGACGATGACTCGTCCCACGGGGTTGGCTCCTGGGTGTCGCGAGGGGTGTGTGGGCCCACTGTACCGAGCGGGCGTCAGCCGACGTCGGACGTGTCCACGCCCGAGGGCCGATGCCGCCCCACCGGCACGACGAGCGGAGTCCCCGCGACCGGGTCGGGCACGACGCGGCACTCCATGCCGAAGACGTCGCGCACCGTGGCCTCCGTGACGACGTCCGCGGGCCTCCCCTGCGCGACGATGCGCCCGTCCTTCATCGCGACGAGGTGGTCCGCGTAGCGGGCTGCGAGGTTGAGCTCGTGGAGGACGAGGACGAGCGTCGTGCCCCGGGTGCGGTTGAGGTCGGCGACGAGGTCGAGGACGTCGACCTGGTGGGCGACGTCGAGGAAGGTCGTCGGCTCGTCGAGCAGCAGGATGTCCGTGCGCTGCGCGAGGGCCATCGCGAGCCACACCCGCTGCCGCTGCCCGCCGGAGAGCTCGTCGACGGGCCGCTCGGCGAGATCGAGGGTGTCGGTGAGGACGAGCGCCTCGGCGACCGCCGCGTCGTCCTCGGCGGTGCGCTGCCGGAGCCAGCCTTGGTGCGGGTATCTGCCGCGGCCGACGAGGTCAGCAACCGTGATCGCGTCGGGGGCGATCGGGCTCTGCGGCAGCAGGCCCAGCGTCCGGGCGACCTGCTTCGAGGGCAGCGTGTGGATGTCGTGGCCGTCGAGGAGCACCCTGCCCTCCGCGGGCCGCAGGAGCCGGGCCAGGCCGCGCAGCAGCGTCGACTTCCCGCACGCGTTCGCACCGACGAGCACCGTGACCTTGCCGTCCGGGACCGTCACGTCGAGGCCGTCGACGACGACACGGTCGCCGTAGCCGAGGCGCAGCCCGTCGCCGCGCAGCTCGTGCGCGCCCGGGCGGGTGGCGGCGCCGGTGCGGGCAGCGG